>JAFGXQ010000230.1 GCA_016936575.1 Deltaproteobacteria bacterium | reverse complement strand
TTTTTCATAACGACCTCCTGAAAAATTTCAGAGGCCATCCTACAGAATCAGAAAACCCGCTGTCACACATGCCCACCGGAAACTCACGCTTTTCTGGCTGGCCGACGAGCATGTAGTCTTGGAACGGGATTCCTCTGGCTACCAGTATCTATTCATCTCTTGATGTTAATATATCGTTATCATATCTGAAATCAATGCATTCAGAAGAGGAATATCAATGGGTTTCTCCAGCATCGGGGCGTTGCTTTCGTTCATGAATTTCGTAATTTCAACGTTCGACGCACCGCCGGTCATGAATATGATGCGCTGGGCGAGGGGAGACGACATGCGCTTCAGGGTTTCGGCCAGTTCGAGCCCGGACATGCCCGGCATGAATACATCAAGCAACAATATATCTATATGTTGATTGGCGCGCATGATATCGAGCGCTTCTTCGGCAGTGCCCGCGGCGAGAATGTCGTGGTCTTTTTCGAGAATGCGTCGGGTGGAACGGATAATTGCAGGCTCGTCATCGACGATTAAAATGGTTCCGCGTCGCTCCGGTCGCGTATGTACTCTCGTCGGGGGCGCCGGTATTCGCGTAGGGGTGGGTTTCGCCATGGGCAGAGAGAGTGTTAGAGAGAGCTTTTCTTCTTTCACTTCGTAGGAAAGGGTTGCGCCGGCGCGGTTAACAAGCCGGGCGAGCACGCCGTCTTTTTCAAGTTGGCTGAGCAGTACGGTCGGCACATTGAACGGCCCGGCCGACACCGAAATGGTGAAATCGATATTTTTTTTCTGAGGCAGGTACGTGATGTTCACCATCAGTACGCGTCCGGATGCCAACGCAGATTCCACCAGTTCAACAAAAATCAGAAATAGGGAGCGTATAAGGAAGTGACTGCGACATTTAACATGCAGCACCTCTTCTGCAACGGGACCCACGTTCACATTGATGCCCCGTTTCGCATAGAAGCGTACCGCCGAAACGACCATATCGATCACCCGCAACAAATCCACATTTTCAGTTTCGCGTGATTCCTCGGGGGCAAATGCTCGCAATGCGTCTGTCAAATCGCGAATTACTTCTACGGCGCGAATGGAGTCTTTTATGATAAGTTCTTTTCCGGCGTTTTGGGAGAAATGTCCCATGTTCGCTGAGATTTCTTCCGTGTTGTTTCTCAACACTGTCACTGCGTTATTGATTTCGTGGGCCAGGCCTGCGGATAGTCGGCCGAGAGCGATGGTGGCTTCCACGTCTGCTGCCCGGGTTTGAGAATCTTCAATGCTTTCATCTACAGCCGCCAGCGATCGAATGCCAAGACCGATGATTTCGCCGAGCAGACCGAGACTCTGTTGTTCCCGGGGAGCCATGACGGAGTGCCCCTGGACATACAGAATGACGATTCCTTCAGGGGTTTCTGATGCCATCAGCGGGATGAGCACCAGGGAGTGATTGGATTGGGTGCCGTCTTGCAGCACATCTTTTACGATCACGTCACCGCGAGCCAGTCGCCCGATAACCGAAGAACGAAATACGCCCTTTAAGAATTCTTTATCAAATGTGCCCGTGGTCGCCGCTACCGGCCAATCCGCGACCGCGCCCCCCCATTCGATGGCAGCGGAACATGTGGCACCGGTCACTTCAGACATCACTGCCATGGCATTGGAGAGCAGTTCCTTCTTATTGGGCGCTTTTCTGCAGACCGCTGCGACTCGTCGGGAAATAGCTAAAAGGCGGGCTGCATCCGCGATTGTTGCGGTATTGGGATATGCCATAATGCCGTCAGAGAACTCAGCCGATAGTTCTAACGAGAGTGTGTCGGCGCTTGCAATGCTGATATTCATGCTCAACGCGCGGGCTACATCGTCAATTCCGAGCAACGTGGTTTTTAGCCGGCTGCGGGTCTGTTGCGCGGTGCGAAATGCGACAAGCTCCGCTTCAAATCGTTGCTGATGCTGAGGCAGAATGTGATCTTGCAGTGGTCTATCCAACAGGGCGCCCCTGGATAACCCGGCGATTGCGCATGCGACGTCTGTGGAAGACTGAACGATTCCGTCCATGTTAATGATAATTGTCGGCGTTTTTTCCATGTTCTTCTTCTTTTTCTTCGTGTTCGGCGGTATTGGCGGAATAGTTTAGCATAGGGTTTTTTTTTGGTCTATAGTAGAAACAACGCAAATACCAGTTTTAAAGGAACACAGTAAGGCAAAACAAATGAAGACCTCCATGTTTCCATGGGCACTACTGTTTTTTGCAATATCGCTGATTCCGGCATGTGGTAATCGCCGCGATTCGTCGAAGGACTCGGCGATGGAAAGGCAAAATGAAATGCAACCATCTTCAACGAACAATTCTGCCAGAGAGGTGTTTCCCGCTCAGGTGGCGGGGCAGTTTTATACCGCAGATGCCAACGAACTGCGCACCCAGGTTCGCGGATTTATCAACGCAGCGAAGGTTCCGTCATCCTTGCGCAATAAAGATATTGTAGGCATATTGAGCCCTCACGCCGGGTACGTGTATTCCGGTCCGGTGGCCGGATATGCATATGCCGCAGCGGCAGAGAGCGGTGCGAAAATTGTTATTGTGATGGCGCTTAATCATCGCCGGGCAGGCGTGACAGTCAGCTTGTTGAATATGGATACATATGAAACGCCGCTGGGGGAAGTTCCAATACATCGCGAGGCTGTGCAGCAGTTGATTGCTGCTTATCCGGATACGTTCAGCGATGACAGATCAATGTTCGAAAATGAACATTCCCTGGAGGTGCAGCTTCCGTTCATTCAGGAGGCATTGCCCGATGCCGAAGTGGTTCCGATGATTGTTGCCTGCATGGATGAAACTGTTTTACAGCGCGCGTCGGAAGCACTGAAAAGCAAATGGGGTTCGTTCAAAGACGTTCTGTTTGTCATTTCTTCTGATTTGTCACATTTTTTCCCGTATGCGGAGGCACAGGGGTACGACAACACCAGTCTGTCGTTGTTGGAACAGTGGAAAATCGACGATTGGCTCGCCCATGCATCGAATTCCCGCAAGGGAATGTGCGGTGTGAAACCGCTGTACACGTTTGCCAGGGTATTTGATAGTTACGATACGGCCAAGCGAGAGGTGGTTCGTTTACGCTACATGAACAGCGGTGATACCGCGGGTGATAAAAGTCAGGTCGTCGGATATGGTGCGTTGGCGTTTGTTCTGGATGAGGGAATTCGAACCGCGCAAACGCCCGGTACCGATTTCGGACCCTACGACGTAGTGCTCCGGCGAGAGTTGATGCGCAGAGCCAAAGCGGCGGTACGCGCAGCAGTACGCGGTGAAAAATTGAATACCGAAACCCCCGCAGAACCTCTGTTGCAAAAAGACGGTGCGGCGTTTGTCACACTGAAGAAAAAAGGACAGCTTCGCGGCTGCATCGGACACGTGATCGCACGTGTGCCGCTTTACCAGTGCATTAATGACGTGGCCATGGCCGCTGCAACGCGAGATACGCGATTTTCTCCGGTTACAGAAGCCGAGCTTTCGCAGCTTTCCTACGAAATTTCAATTTTAACGGCTCCAAAACCGACAACCCCCGATGATGTGGTGGTGGGTCGCGACGGGCTGATTATTTCTCGCGGACCATATTCCGGACTGTTACTGCCTCAGGTTCCCATCGAATGGAACTGGAACCGGGAACAGTTCTTGTCCCACACCTGTCAGAAAGCGGGACTCCCCATGGACTGCTGGACAGACGACGAAACTCAAATTCAATCCTTCCGCGCCATCGTTTTCGGCGAAGACGATCTTTAGCTTTATGC
The DNA here is from genome assembly GCA_016936575.1 of Deltaproteobacteria bacterium. GTDB lineage: Bacteria > Myxococcota_A > Polyangia > JAAYKL01 > JAAYKL01 > JAFGXQ01. Next base: position 28,119 of record JAFGXQ010000230.1, on the reverse strand, counting down.
AGTGATTTCTTGTCGGGTCAGATTTGACGCAGTTGTACAGTCAACCGGTTGACGGATAGTTGTCGGCAGATTTGACGTTCAAAGAGCGTTCAGCCCACGTTGGAGAGGCTTTCCGGGAGGCCGCGTTTGATTTTTTCAACGAGTGTGGTGCGGTTTAATCCGAGCAGATTGGCAGCCTGATTTTTGTTTCCGTCGGTGTAGTCGAGTGCTGCCTGAATGTAGTGCGCTTCAATGTTTCGCAGTGTATTCGCCAGATTGAGTCCTTCGTCTGTGAGGGGTCTGATGAAATCGACCATTGTATCAGCGTCGGTCTGGTCGAAGAACGGCAGGTCATCTGTTTCAATCTGTTCGCTCATTCCGATTAAGACCGCGTGTTCCATGGCGTTTTCGAGTTCGCGAATATTGCCCGGCCAGTTATGCGAAATCACGCGGCTCAGCGCACTCTCGCTCAATTGGGTATACGGTTTGTTGTAGCGTTTCGACGCCTTGGTAATGAAGTGATCGCACAGGGATTTAATGTCTCCGGGACGTTCTTTCAAAGACGGGAGTTTGAGTTGAATCACGTTCAGTCGATAATACAGATCCTGGCGGAATGTGCCCTCATTGGCTGCCTGCAGCAAATTGGCATTGGTTGCGGCGATGATTCGGACATCCACGTGGCGCACTCGGGATTCACCCACCGCTGAAAATTCTTTAAACTGAAGCACTCGCAGCAGTTTTCCCTGCAGGTCCAACGGTAACTCACCGATTTCATCGAGGAAAATGGTTCCTCCGTCGGCAATCTGAAAGCGTCCTTCACGGTTCCTCATAGCGCTCGTGAACGCTCCTTGGACATGGCCGAACAATTCACTTTCCAACAGGTCTTTAGACAACGCTGCGCAATTGACCGCCACAAAGGGCATGTCTTTCCGAGTGCTGTTCATGTGTAACCCGCGGGCGAGCAGTTCCTTTCCGGTTCCGGTTTCACCGGCGATTAAAACGGTACAATCAGTGGGAGCGACCTGCTTGGCTTTTTTTAGTACCGATAAGAGTGCAGGGGAGTTTCCAATGATTTCGGAACTGAAATTGTTTTCGGTTGTCATGAATCGTTACCTCCGGATGTGAGTTCCTGGTGCGCCAGGTTCAGCGAAACTCTTTGCACGATTGATGCCGAAAACCGATTCTACTGATGAGGCAAAGTTATGCTTTAAGTGAAAATGGTATCGGCGCAATTATGAAAACTTTAAATATCAGCTAGTTACAAACTATTTGGAAAATGATTGCTGGAACGTTTGTTCAGTTGAATGTATCTGGGAAATACAGCGCTGTGAAAATATTGAGTGTGGAACTACCACAACCCGGGTCTGTTATGACTTCGCTTGTTATTGCGCTATTCGTGCGCAACAACGCGTTCTATGCGCTCGTTACAGGGAAAATCTGGATATTTGTGCGTGCTTTTCACGCGTCCGAAAATCGGGTACAGGGAGAAGTCCCGAAATATGTGATTTTTCATATTTGTGAATGCGTGAATTCAACGCTTAGGTAAAAAGTGACACGTGGTTGTCTAATTTGATTTGTTGATTCCTGACCCACCACTGAAGTCGGCGAGTCTCTCCCTGACTTGAGAAAAATAGCTATTTTTTTTGGAATGCGGATGTTTGAAAGGAGGTCTGTTGGCCGGGTTATTTTATATCGAGTGCTTTCATCTGGTGGGCAAGGGCGTGTCTGGAGAGACCAAGCAGTTTGGCCGCCTCCTGTTTGGTCTGGCCGCGTTGAAGCGCCTCTTCAATCAATTTGCGGGTGACTTCTCTGGTTACGTCATGCAGCGTTTCTTTCTGGGGAAACGAAACAAGAATATGCCAACTGCTCTGTTCCGGCTCGTCCATCGGTAAGTCATTTTCATCGATTTCAGTTTCGTTGCCGAGCATCAGCGTTCGCTCGAGAACGTTCCGCAGCTCACGGATATTGCCGGGCCATCGATAGTTGCACAGTTTTTTATTCGCTGCAGCTGTCAGCGCCGGGGGGGGCGTGAGTCCCAAATCCGTTGCCAATAATTCCAATATTTCTCGCGCTAAAACGATAATATCATTTTTACGCTCCCGAAGCGGAGGCAAGTGAATGGGGAATACATTGATACGATAATACAGGTCGTCAAGAAACTGCTTGGTTTTCAGCAATTCAGACAGATCTACCCGACAGCTGACAAATACCCGCGTATCCAGCGGAATCAGCTCTTCTCCACCCAGGCGCATAATCGAGCGATTTTCAAAGAAATGAAGCAGTTTCATCTGCAGCGCAGGGTCCATTCGCTCAATTTCATTTATCAGCAGGGTTCCGCCGTCTGCAAGTTCAAGCAGTCCTTTTTTACGGGTTCGCGCATTCCCGTATGCCCCCGGTTCATGGCCGAACAATTCAATTTCTGCTGTCTGGTGACTCAGGGCGCCCATATTCAACGAAAAGAACGGGCCTTCCTTGCGGCTGGAATGGGTATGTACCCAACGCGCCAGACGCTCTTTTCCGGTGCCGCTTTCGCCGATGAGCATCAGTGTGCCTTTCTGCCGGGTGGCACGCTGAGCCAATTCCATCGCGTGCTTCATCGCGGGTGTTTTATAGGGCTGATTATTCTGCGGCTTTGCCGGAATGCTGGACCGGGAGTTGGTTGAGCGGAGAAGCTGCACTTCCTCAGTGAGGCTTTTTTTGCTCATCGCGTTATCCACCGCCAGAAGGACCTCTTCGATCTCACACGGCTTGGCCAGATAGTCCATGGCGCCCCGCTGGGCACTGAGTACAGCGCTTTTAATTGATGCGTGTCCGGTGATAACTATAAACTGGGTATTGGGTTCCACCCGTTTCAGTTCGGCTACCAGCTCGATGCCGTCTGCATCGGGGAGATTTTTGTCCATGAGCACAACGTCGGGACAAAACTGTTTCATGGCGATTCGTGCATCTCCGGCAGTGTGTACCACTCGGGTCTGGTAATTGAATTTCACCAGGAGTTTATTCAGAAACCTTGCGTATTCCTGTTGGTCGTCGACAATGAGAACGGTGCCTTTCAATTGGAAGCTCCTATAGGAAATGGGTTAAATGGGGTCACTGTTAATGTTAACGACAAATCAAAATCATTGTTAACTGCTTAAAAAAACTTTCTTCCTCTTAATTTTTCGTCGGTTTTGCCGCTGTAATAACCAGAGAATCGAAACAATTTTGCGGAGTGAATGGTATCATGAGCACGGATCAACTTAAGAGTCTATTGGAGCAGTTGGCTGAGGTGATAATGATGGCGAACGCCGATGATCGCACGGTGTTTGCCCATGTGGGAAAACTGCTGTCAGATATTGAGGAACTGCTTCCCGGTGGAGATACTGATGAGATACAGAAGGAACTGAAAAAGTGTAAAGCCACCTGCGACAAGTTGGCTGCGGGAAAATTGAAAGATGCCGAGCGAGGGTTGTCGCGCCTGACTGACAACATCGCTCTTGTTCAGAAATTAATTTTTTCAACGGAACAGTCATCGGCCTTTCCTCCGATGGAAAATGACGGTCAGTTCGAGTTGAGTGAGTGGGTCGACGAAAACCTGTTTCGCGAATTTCTCGCCAATCAAAAACATGTTATTGAAGAAATTGAGGCGTGTATACTGGGAATTGAGGGGGGCAAGACAGACCTCTTGGGCAGTATGAAGCGTACGATTCATACCATGAAAGGGGAGGCGGGGGTTCTGGGATTAACGGATTTGGAGAAAATGTGTCACGGGCTGGAAGATTACATCAGCGCGCAGACGTATATTATGAATCACACTGAAGAGTTGCTGACTGTGAAAGACTGGATTGCCAGCGCTATTGAGCAATATTCTCAGATGCTGATTCCCGAACCTGGGGCGGATGTAATTTTAAGTCGTTTAGAAACAATGATGTCTGCCGTGTCAGAAGTTGCATTCAACCCGGCCGATTCTTCCGGCGCGGATGCGGATGCGGATGCGGATGAATCAGAAGACGGGGGGGCGCATAATCACGCAACGGGGGATCACGGCCCCAAATTGGTTAATCTGCCGAACGATGAGGAAACCCTTGAACTGCTGGTTGAATTTGTCACCGAGACAGAAGACGGCATTGCACGGGCGGACGACATATTGATTAACGTTGAGTCCGAAGGTGCGCCGGACGAATCGGTAAACGGCTTGTTTAGAATATTTCATACCATCAAGGGAGTCGCCGGATTCTTGGAGTTGGATGACATTTCAAAATTGGCGCATTCCACGGAAAATATGCTGAATAAAGTCAGATCCGGTGAGCGCGTATTGGAGGGATCAATTCTCGATTTGGTATTTGATTCCACCGCGATGATGCGAGGTCTGATTAAAGAGATTCGCGTGTGTATTGAAAGCGGTTCTCCTCTCGCTATTCCGCCGGAGCACAGTACGCTGATGACAAAAATTGAAGCGGTTTTAGCCGGCGTATCCCTGCAGGAGGAAGAACTGCCGGTTGCGGATGCGGACGATAAGCTGGGACAGATCCTCACCCGACCGCCGCTGTCAATTGCACCTCAGGCCATTTTTCAGGCTCTGGAGCATCAGAAAGAAACAGGTAAACCGCTGGGGCAGGAGCTTATCGCCGCAGAAATCGCCACCCCGAAACAGGTCAGTCAGGCGCTGCGCAGCCAGCAACGTGCTGCCCAGGCCGGCGCCGCACCCAAGATTCGCGAAACGGTAAAAGTCGACTTGGAGCGGGTGGACAATCTGGTTGAAATGATCGGTGAGCTGGTGATTGTGGAATCCATGCTGGTTCACGCGCCCGAAATCTCGAATGTAAATGCGCCCAAAGTTCGCAATTATCTGGGACAGCTCGCCAAAATCACGCGGGACCTGCAGGATGTGGGCATGCGGATGCGAATGGTACCGGTGAGAGGCGTGTTCCAGAAAATGGCCAGAATGGTTCGCGACCTGTCTCGAAAAAGTTCTAAAAGGATACGATTTGTTCAGACGGGTGAAGGAACCGAAATAGATCGCAGCATGGTCGAACAAATATCAGACCCGCTGGTACATATGATTCGCAACTCCGTCGATCACGGTGTGGAGGAACCGGGGGTTCGTGTAGCGTCCGGAAAAGATGAAACCGGTACCATTCGTCTGTCGGCGTACCACGAAGGTGGTGCATTGGTGATCGAGTTATCCGACGACGGCAAAGGTCTTGACAAAGAAGCCATTGTCAGCAAAGCCAAAAAGAACGGCCTGATTAAAGATGAAAATTTGCTGAGCGAATCAGATATATACAATCTCATTTTTCAGCCGGGTTTTTCGACAGCTAAAAAGGTTACCGATATATCAGGTCGCGGTGTGGGAATGGATGTGGTGAAAAAGAAAATTGACGGATTGCGTGGAAGGGTGACGATTCAGAGTAGTCCCGGCGAAGGCACTACGTTCAAGATGATACTGCCGCTTACACTTGCCATTATCGACGGCATGCTGGTGGCGTGCGGGCAGGAGCAGTATATCATTCCAACGTTGTCTATTATTGAATCCATACAGGTTACCCCCGGTATGTTTGTCACCTTCGCGGAATCCGGAGAACTAATCAATGTGCGCGGCGAGATTATGCCCTTCCTTAGGTTGGCTCGTTTGTTTGATATCGCCGGGGGGATCACCGACCCCACCGAGGGAATCGTTGTGGTCGTAGAGGGGGTTGGTCAACGAATCGGTATATTTGTGGATTCAGTAGTGACCCAGCAGCAGGTGGTCATCAAGACACTCGGCGAAAATCTGAAAGACAGTAAATATGTGTCGGGCGCAGCGATTCTATCTGACGGAAGAGTGGGGCTGATTGTGAATGTGGATCAGATTGGCGAGCGATTCGATTCCTATGGAAAACAGTCCGGTATCGGACAGACATCTCAGCAATTGCCCGTCGAAACCAGCGCCGAACTTCCGGCATAATTATTCTCTGAAATATTTGCTGTCGTGACCGATAATCAAACGGGCGAGAGACTTGACGTCACGGTGTGTTCAGTTGGGTTCACCGGAAAGTGCCGGTCCTGCGAGAAGCAGTTTCAGGTAGTGTTCCAGGTCTTTGGTGTTGATGGGTTTGGGCATTACGTATTCGATTCCTTCTTCCATCAACTTGGCAGTTGCTTTAACGCCCAGATATGCGGACTGCACAATGATCGGAATATTTTTAAATCGAGAATCCTCATTGATTTTTCGAATTAATTGATAGCCGTCCATTTCCGGCATCATCAGATCTGTGACAATTACTTTGATTTCGTCTGGGTTTTCCTCGAGAAATTCCAATGCCGTTTTTCCGTTTCCGGCTTTAATTGGAACATGTCCCAATTTCTTGATGGTTTCAGAAATGAGCAGTCTCGATACCACATCGTCTTCTGCAACTAAAACTAAGGACATGTCAACCCCCTTGTATCCTCTTTGTTATATAGGTTATCGGCACGTTGAATGAAAAATAAACACATGTGGAAAAAAAACGTAATTGTTTTTTTTAACTTAATTTATAGACCCAATTTGTCGTTATACCAATTGATAAAAGAACCGGGAAACGAATATGAAACAAAGCATCTTCAACAAATTTAGAGGGATTGCGTACGATAAAGCGGGAATCAGTCTTGGCGAACAAAAAAAGGAACTGGTTATTGCCAGAGTGGCAAAACGACAACGGGCGCTGAATATTACGGATGCTGCAAAATATCTGGAGTATTTGGAATCACCAAATCACGAAGAAGAGCTCATTCATTTTCTCGATGCGATTTCAACCAATTTTACGCATTTCATGCGCGAAAAAAGTCATTTCGAGCTTCTCGAACAGGAAATTGATATCTGGAAAAAAAGCGGGCGAAGCCGTTATCGTATATGGTGTGCCGCGTCTTCCAGCGGGGAGGAACCCTACAGTATAGCGATTACAGTGGCAGATGCGTTTCAGCGCAATATTCCTGATGTGAGAATTTTGGCGACTGACATTAATACAACAGTTTTAAAAAAGGCTTCTGCCGGAGAGTACAGCGGAAAAGCCATAGATGTTTTCAGCAAGGCACAGAGGCTCGCTTATTTTACGAGATTAACAGAACGTGATGCAGAAGACGCTGTGTATCGGGTGAAACCTGAGATTCGAGATTTGCTTGTGTTCAAACGTCTGAATCTGGCGCAACCGCCGTTTCCGATGAAGGGGCCGATTGATATCGTTTTCTGTCGAAACGTCATGATTTATTTTGATCGCGAGGTCCGGCAGCGATTGGTTTCAGAAATTGAGCGACTACTAGCGCCGGGTGGACTGCTGATGGTCGGACACTCAGAAACATTGGCAGGATTGCAAACCGGCATGAAAGCGATGCGCCCGTCGGTGTATAGAAAGGTGATTTAATGTGAATGGCGTGGGAGCACAAATTTTTGGGAGCACCATGGAAAAACTGCTTACTATAGATATCGCGGATATTAAAGTATCGAATGATCCATCCGTCACGTTGGTTACATATGCACTGGGGTCGTGTATTGCCGTAATCGTATTTGACCCGGTGAATCGGTATGGCGGAATGATTCATTACATGCTTCCGTTTTCAACGAAATCTCCGGAAAAGGCTGCAAAGAATCCGGCGATGTTCGCGGATACCGGAATTCCCCGTTTGTTTGAGCAGATGTACGCGCTGGGCAGCAAAAAAGAGAATTTGGTGGTAAAGGTTGCCGGGGGAGGGCAATTGTACGACGACAAAGGCACCTTCAATATTGGCAAGCGAAACTACACAGTAATGCGGAAGATGTTTTGGAAAAACAATATCATTGTTTCTGCGGAAGATGTCGGTGGGGCCAAGTCCCGAACCGCAAAACTTCGGCTTTCAGACGGTCGGGTAACTGTGAAAGTGAAAGGGGTCGAGTCGGTGTTATGATAACGAGAGAACAAATAATGTCGCGTATCGACAATCTGCCGACTTTGCCTACCGCTGTGGCGCAATTGTCAAAGCTGATTGCGTCACCGACCGCATCTGCGAAAGACTTTGAAAAAGTTATTAAACCGGATCCGTCGTTGACCGCAAATTTATTGCGGTTGGCGAACTCGGCGTATTTCGGTTTGAGGCGTGAAGTGACGTCGGTTAAGCAGGCGATAACGCTGCTTGGAAATAAACGGGTATTCGAAATCGCCGCAAGCGCGGGGTTTTCACGAGTCATTCCGTCTGTTCTGCCCGGATACAATATCAAGTCGGCTGATTTCTGGTTGCATAGCATCGCGGTTGCTGTTCTGGCGGAACGATTAGCGACGGAACTGCGAATTCAGGTTCCGGGATTACTATTTACTGCGGGGTTGCTGCATGACTTGGGAAAACTGGCGATAGGTTCATTCCTGGCCGATGAGCAGGGCGCGTTGCTTGAAAAACTGAAACAACAAGATGCTTCTTTTTCAATGACTGAACGAGAACTGCTCGGTACAGATCACGGTGAGGTGGGAGAAGAAATCGCCAAACAATGGGATCTTCCCGAAGCAGTTATATGGACGTCAAAATGGCATCATCAACCAACGAAAGTTGATGAAAACATAGATTCCACCCTGGTGGATCTGGTCCATCTGGCGGATTCGGTTGCACATATGTTCGGCTATGGTGCCGACGTGGGAGAGTTGGCCAGAAGTATTGATACATCTGTGGCAACACGGTTGGGATTTGATGTGCACACCATTGAATTTGTCGGTGGCGATACAGAAGAGCAAATCCGAGAAATGGGAGAAATGTTTAAATCATAGCCATGGGGGAGTAAGCGAATGGCATATAATTTTTTAGTTGTAGATGATTCCGCAATTATTCGTTCGGTGGTGACGAAATGTCTCACTATGTCCGGTCTGGATATCGGTGAAATATTTGAGGCATCGAACGGAAGAGTTGCTTTGGATGTACTGGACGGCGCCTGGGTGGACATGGTGTTTGCCGATTTAAACATGCCTGAGATGGATGGTCGGGAAATGATACAGGAGATGGCAGACAACAAAATGTTGGATAACATTCCGGTTGTGGTGATCAAGTCGGAGCGAAACGAAGAAGTGTTGGCGTGGCTGACTTCGTTGGGGGTGCGCGAATATATTAGCAAACCCTTTAAACCTGAAAAAATGAAGAATGTGGTTGAACGGGTGCTTGGCGCATAGTTTGCGGAGGAAGATATGACAAACACAGTCGATTCTGAAATGTTGACCGAAATCGTATCGGAGGTTCTCGAAGAAGCGGCCTTCATTTTTACAGAAACAGCCGATGAAACGTTGAATTGGAACGACGATGTGGTGGAATCCACCATTACCTATGAAGGTCAGGAAAACGGGAAGCTGTCGTTGGCGGTTGATAATGAAATGGCCAGGAATTTCGCGGCAAATCTGCTCGGCATCGAACCCGATGATCCCGCCGCCGCCTCGAGATCTGAGGAAGCAGTGTCAGAAATGCTCAATATTGTGTGTGGCATTTTTGTCGAACGATGGCTTGGAAAAACCAATCATTGTCGATTGGGAATTCCCTCCACCAAAGCGATTTCAATCGATGAAGAACTGTCGCACTTCCGATCTGCGAAATGCAATGCGGTGTTGGAAGACGAAGAGGGAAAACGTATTGATATTTACGTTCGGTAGTCGAGCAAGTGAGAATCGGTGCAAATGATTCGAGTATTAATAGTAGATGACTCTGCGGTCGTTCGCAGCGTGTTCTCATCTGAACTCGGTAAGGATCCCGAAATTGAAATTGTCGGCGCCGCGCCCAATCCATATATCGCGCGAGATATTATGGTGAAGGAAAAACCCGACGTCATCACCCTTGATGTGGAAATGCCCCGTATGGACGGCGTGACTTTTTTACGCAAGATTATGCACTTTATGCCCACACCGGTCATCGTGGTTTCTTCGTTGACCAGTAAAGGGTCTCAATTGGCGTTGGATGCGCTGTCGTATGGCGCCATCGATGTGATGTGTAAACCCGGCGCCGCATATACCGTGGGCCACATGGCTCACGATTTAATCGAAAAAATCAAGATGGCCGCCAGAGTTACGGTTCGGCAGCGTGATTTGCCCAAACCCGGACAACAGGGCGAGTCGACACTGAAGGCACTTGCCAAAACCACGAACCAGATTGTCGCCATCGGTTCTTCCACCGGCGGTACCGTCGCGCTTGACCATCTGTTTCGCACCTTTCCGGCGAATTTTCCGGGGGTTGTCGTTACACAACACATGCCGCCCGGGTTTACAAAATCATTTGCGGAACGGTTGGACGGCATCTCCGCGATGTCAGTGAAAGAAGCCGAAGACGGAGACTCTGTGGTACCTGGAACCGCTTTGATAGCACCGGGAAGCAAGCATATGCTGTTACGACGTTCCGGAGCGAGGTACTACGCGGAGGTGAAAGACGGACCATTGGTGAACCGCCACAAACCCTCGGTAGATGTGATGTTTCGTTCGGTGAGCAAGACCGCCGGAAAAAACGCAATCGGGGTGATACTTACTGGTATGGGCGGTGACGGAGCGAAGGGAATGCTCGAAATGAAAAACGAAGGCGCGGTGAATATCGCCCAAGATGAAGAAACCTGCGTAGTATTCGGTATGCCTAAAGTCGCTATCGACACCGGCGGCGTAGACTACATTTTACCCCTCCAGAACATCACTCAGAAAGTCGTTTCCATTTTAGAAGAACGCGAAAAGAATTAGAAATTCAGAAGTGAATGGTTGTTCCGACAACCGGTTGCCAATATAGGAATACACCACCGACAATCATTGTCGTGACGTGGTTTTCAAGGTACAGAGACCATTTACGGCCGATGCGAAACGCATGCCCTAAAAACAAATCATACCCGGCCAATAATGGAAAACCGCCTATCACTTGCATGCCTGCGTAAAGCCAGTCAGGAACAATATAGATGTGACCCGAAACGAGAAAGTGGGCGCCCAGTATCGGAACCCCCGCAATCGACGTGTACGCCGGCATGATGCCGGCACCGAGAGCAGTATGTCTAGACAGACGATAATTGTAAACGATCGGCATATTGACCCATGTGAACCGAGAAGTGAAGTTTACACACTCTTTGCCATTTACAATGCCGTTGGAATAGGAACATATGGGAATACCGATTCCCAATTGGATGGAATGCCTTTGTTGCGACTGAGTGGGGTCTGCGGTACTCCCTGGGTTTGCATTGACATCATATGCGAATAGAGAAACTGTAAAAGCGAAAAGTAATACGTATATATAACGGGTTTTCATCGTAAAAAAAAGGAATTGCTGAAATAATTGTTTTGGGACCCTACCCAATCGAGTTTTTTTATCAAGGAAAAAACATAATAAAAAAAACGAAAAAAATATTGCAGATAAGTAGCGGAACAGTTACTTACTTGCCACGATAACTGCCTATAATGTTTTAATAATATAAAAAAAGTATCTTATTTATATATAAAGTAAAAAAAATATTTCCGTGTTGAACCTGCCTGGAAATCCTGTATAAACAGGTCAAGTTTTTAGCAATAATTTGTACGAGTAGAATTTTCGTTCTTGTGTGCGAAACAAAGGCGGTTTGCTTTTCGCGCGAAACGGTTGTTCTCAGAAGGAAATAGATATGCAATATTTTTGCAGCGAAATATGGGTTTCAGCGTTTTAATTTGTCTCATTTTGTGGGGATGTGAGACAGCAAAAGAGGCTGCGGATAGTTTTTTGGATTGCGATGGAAATGCCACGCAGCGTTGCTTGTGCTCGAATGGTGCTGTCGGCGTTCAGATATGTGATCCGGTGATGCAGCAATGGAACGCCTGTATCTGCGAACCGCAGTGTGTCCCGTCTGTGGAAGTATGTGGCGACTCAGAAGACAACGATTGCGACGGACTGGTGGATGAAAACGGTCCGCGGTTGTACTATGATTCCGATAGCGATGGTGTCGGAAGTTCGCTGAATCAGTACTACAAAGATGAAGCGACTCTCGACACAGAATATTCCTGTGACACTGTTCCCCCGGGGTATGTTCCATATCTGGATGATTGCAATGATTTAGATCCGAATTTGTGGAGTAAATGCGATCAGAGTGTGGATTCCGACGGAGATGGATATGGAAAAAATTGTGATTTGGGCGAGGACTGCGATGACAATCCGCTAACCGGCGGTATTTGCTACAATGCGCTGGAGTGTACTACTTATTTCTTTGATTTCGACGGTGACGGATATGGCGCGGACACCGATGTGCGCTCAATTTGCAACGATGCGGAAGAACAATATTTTGCCAACCTCGCCGATTCAAACGGGGATTGTAATGACAGTGATGCTGAAGCCAGTCCGGAATACGATTCTGATTCCGAAAAATGCGACGGTGTCGATAACGACTGTAACCCTGAAACGTTGGACGGAATAGCAGAATGTCCCGATGTCGGTTGCAATGCGATCACCCAGGCGTGCTGGATAGCATGCAACCCTTTGAATGAGCAATGCTACGAAAGTGGATATGTATGTAATCATCACTGCAACGGAGATTGTTACAACTGGTATAGCTCGCCCGGTTCGGTTTTCGAATACGACACCAATAGCGTTCCGCCGGAGTTGATAGTCGATACAGAAGGAGATTCCTCGGCAAACGGCGGCGAATGGGCCAGTCGTTTGAAGATCACGATTCCTGCAGACCAGATCGACGTTACGGTTCAGTCCTTCCCGGTATTTGTCAATGCGGCGAATTTATCTCCGTATTTCAGGTACATTTTGCTGCAAAATAGCAATGGCGCAGATGTTCGTGTCACTACAGCAGATGGTACAACAGTGCTTCCGTCAGAAGTGGTCGTGCCCACTGCAGATTTTTCGCAGGCATCGGTATACTTCCTGGCCAATTTGCTTTCTTCGTCTGTAGACAACATTTTCTATATTTACTTTGACAATGAATTCGCTGACCCGTTGTTCAATTCTGATGAAGTATGGCCGAACTATTCCGGTGTGTGGCATTTTGATTCGACAGTTACCTCCGACTCACTCCAAGATGAAGATGTTGTCGCGGCGAAGGGGGTTCCTGGAGTGTCGATGAATGCTGCGAATGATGATGATGCGGTGGGGGGACAATCGTTGGCATTTTCTGAGAGCAACGCGGTAGTGGAATTCAGCCAGGACGAATACGAACTGGATTTGTCCGGAGATTTTACAGTCAGCGCCTGGATTAATCCGACGGACCTGACAGAAAATACTATTATGAGCCGTGGAAACGATCAATTAACCAACGGGTTCTCGTTGAAAATTGATGAGGACCTATGAGCCCGATCACGATAATCGAGGGATGATTTTTCACGGTATTCCAGGGAGTGTTGTTTGACGGTAATGCGGCCCAGGTGGTTTAAAAGGGGAGGTCTTTGAGTTTTTCGTTTTGCAGGTGTTGTTCGGTCTGGAAGGCGTAGTGGCGGATTTCCAATCGCAAGCGGTCAATGATGTCGGTGATGTGATGAGCGGAAAAAAGGTGCGTTGGGACGGGTTGGTTATCTTCGGACAGGTTGATGAGTTCGTCGATGGATGGGGTATCGGCGATGAGCGCGGTTTTTGAGACGGCGAGGATGGCATCGAGTGCGGCGACGGTTGAAGCGATGGGTGATGTTATGACGGTGCGCAGTCCCGGCAGGGTGATTTTTTCAGTTTCGTTCGTTAGGTACATGGCCAGTTGGTCTTCCATTTTTGTCCTCATTTTTTTCTGTTTCGTTTCTGGGTTGCGGGGTTGAGCGCACCGAAGACGTCCATGAAAAGGGTTTCGTCCATGCCAGAGAGTTGCCTGTTGACGGCGTGGTCGAGGAGTTCGGCGGCCTGGGTCATGAGGATGCGCGGGTTTCCGGCGCAGTGTTCAACGAGTGCGTTTTTGAGTTCTTTGGTCATGAGCCCGGGGGCTCCCGCGCGGTCGAGGAGGTGTTCCAGGAGTTCGCGCAGGTTTTCGGCAGACAAGGGCTCGATGTGGAGTCTGGTGCGGATGCGCGTGCCCAGTGGAATCAGTGCGGTTTCCCGGAGCTTTTCAGGCAGACGGTTGTCGCCGCACAAGACGGTGGTGAGCAGGCAGTCGGAGTCGAAGTGGATGCTGCCCAGCAGGCGGATTTCATTGAGGCACTGGGTGGGCAGCTCCTGGGCTTCATCGATAAGCAGCACGGGTTTAAACAAGGTGGCGGCGATGTGCGCCTTCCATTTGTTGCGCAGTTCTTTGAAGCCGCCGTATCTGTTGGAGGCGTTGAGCTTGATGCCGAAAAGGTCGCCGAGTTCTCTGTAGAAATCGCGCAGGGAGCTCTGAGGACGCTCCATGACGCCGACGACGATGTCGCCGGTCTGGCCGAGACTGGAGGCCAGCAGATGAAGCGCCTTTGATTTGCCCATGCCCGATTCCCCGGAGATCATAGCGAATCCGCCGTCGAGGACGATGTTTTCCACGCGGTAATAAAACATGTCGAATCCCGGCGGTTGCCATAAATCATCGCCCGGGACGGCGGGCAAAAAGGGGTTGTATTTGAGTCCGTACTTGGCCTGCAGTTTATTTCGTGACATCGGTTTCCTCCGTAATGGGGTCGCGTTGCCCCCTGTTCTGATTTGTTGAAAGTGATTCTGTTTTCGGCAGATACGCAGGCGGCAGCCCGGTGGCCGAGTAGTCGGACAGCATCTGCTGGAGCAAGGGAGCCACCTGTTCGCTCTGTTTAATTTCTACGGGATAGTTCGCCGCGCCGCTGTCTTTCAGCGGCCGTCTCATGCCGTTTGCATTTTTCTGTTTGTCGATGGGGCGTATGGTTGCCAGCTCCGCGCCGGTACGATTGTCCACCACTGCGGCAGAAGATAGGTTCCAATGCTGATAACGAATCGTGACATTGTCGAGTGTGCGCAGGTGGTTTGGAATTTCAAACCGTACGCCATCCAGGGTAATGGTCCCGTCGCTTTTTCGCTGCCTGCGATTCACTCGTGCGCTGAAAGCCAGCCGCATGGTCCTCATATCCACCGAGGCGCGCAATACCGACGGACCTGTCATAAAGCGCTCTACCGGCGTGCATTTGATCTCTTCGTGATAATTGTTGTTGTATCCCTGCTCCACCCATGCCTGCGTGTACAGGTTCAGTTCCTGCAAAGTGATGTCGTCCTTGCTTTCCAGCATGGACATCAATTGCCCTTCAAGGGTGCCCCAGAAACTTTCCTGCTTGGCATTTTGATACGGACTGTACGGCAGCGTGGGCTTGTGCGTGATGCTCAAATCGCGAAGGCCGTTTGTGAATTCCTCGCTCATCATGGCGCTGCCCCTGTCGTTCATCAATGCCCGCGGCAGCCCGCGTTTCGCCAGCGCCTGTGTAAATCCGTGCACCAGATTGTCGGTGTTTTCCACGTCGTACCATTGCGCGTGCAGACACAGCCTGCTGAAATCATCCATCGCCGCAAAACATACCGGCACAAACCACTGTCCGTTTTGCCCCGTCACAGCGCGTCGGGCGTGATGAAAATCCAGATGCCAAAGCGCCCCCACGTGACTTCGCTCATAGCTGCGCACCTCGCGATTCTCCCGCCGTTCAAACGATTGCACCTGCCCCGATGTCGCGTTTTTCGGTCGTCGCTTTTTCGTCCATCCAAGCGCACGCATGCGTCTGCGCAATGTCGCATACGACGGCATCGCTCCGTATTTTTGTTCATCGCGGCCTGCTATCACCGCCAGATTTTGGTGATGCAGATCATAGCTCCACCTCGGATGAAGCTGATACTGACGCTCCAGCTTCGACAGCAGCGCAGGCGACATGGCTTTATTCTCGCCGCTGTCCTTCCGCGGCAGCGTGGTCAATGCCGCAATGGGATTGTCGCTTTGCCGCGCCCGGTAATACCACTGCTCTATCGTTGAAAAACCAAACCGTACCGGTACGCCCGTCTCCGGATGCATCCACGTTTGCGCCGCCAGCGACCGAAGCCGTTTTCCCGTTTCGCCGCTCCCCGGAGGGCTCGAAAGCAGCATCTTTTGCGGGGATTTCGCATTCCCTGGATGAAGATGCTCATTCTCCGCCACAAATTGCAGCAGTCGCACCACCCCGCTCTCCGAATCATTCTGTGTTGTGAGAAAATGCGAAAACAACTCCGCCACTTCTGTGCTGAAGCCAAGTCCATTGCCGAATCTGCCCCGCAGAAGACGGTAACGACCCGCCTCGAATTCCCGACGATATTCCGCCTGCCATCGACGTATTGTTTTGAAGTCAGCCCCTGTCTCTTCGTGAAGCGCCACCATTGTCTTCCCTCGGGGGCGTTGCTGACGAAGCGCAATCGTCATCAGAATCACCACTCGAAAGTACACCCGCCGACCATCAAACAGAACTGACCTCGGCAGCACCCGTTTTCGGCACCCCTTCTCCCGGCAGCACAGACTGAAACGTATCGACAATTCCTCCGGCAAATCAGCTGGACCCCCCCGCGGCTTCCGAAAGTATTTCCCGCCATCAAGCGCACCCCCGCACGTCGGGCAACCGGTTTCCCTGGCCTTCTGTGAAATTTTCCTGTCGACATCCTGAAGCTTCTGATAAATAAGGACTCGACCGATGGCTTCTGCAAAGAGCGATTCAACATCGGTCTACCGGGCTGGACTCTCTTTTTCAAGAAATCGGGGGTTCAGCCCTTTTTTGCATGATCATCAAGGGATAAACCCCAACCTCCCTCGCCCGATCTGAAAAAAATACCCCTGTTTTTCCCTAGATTATCTTGAACAGGCTCACAACTCACCGAAGCGAACACCGCCGACGGTCAGATCACCTACGCCTACGACACCATCCAGAATCTGGTGCGCCGCAACACCGAAAAGCAACTGGCCGGTTTGGTGCAGGGTGAATTCAAATACGGCGAACGGGGCTACGGCCCCAACCAGATAACCAGTACGCCCGACCAGAAGTTTGACTACAACGCCATCGGCCAAATGAAGCGCTACAACGGATTCAACCTCTACTTCGATGTGGAAGGCCGCTTGGTGGAAGCCGACAAACCCGGCGGCACCAATATCAAATACCACTACGACGACACGGGCGCCAAAAAACTGGCCATCATGAAGAAGCCCAGTGAGCCCCAAAAAATATACCGTTACATCTTCGGCAACTATCAAATCCGCAACGGCAAACAAACCTGGTTCGTCGGCGGCGGCCCAGGCCAGGCAGAGATTACGGAGTCGGATGGTCTTGAAGTAAACCTTTATCTCCTAGATGAACTCAACGAATACGTAACCTCACCCCCGACCCCTCTCCAGCAAGATGGAGAGGGGAGCTATGAGGAAGTGAAGAAGCCACTCCCCGCTGAATTCATGGACCTGGACGGCGACGGGGATTACAACTTCGACGAGGGAGATCTGAAAATTGCCCGCGAGGCGTTCTGGAGTGAAACCTCAATCAATGGGTCGTGCGGCGACGACACAAACAATTCAAATGTTGGGGCGGATTTTATATCCGCCCATTTGTCCTGTTCCTCCAACAACAAACCATTGGTCTGGCGCTACTACCATAAGGACCACCTGGGCGGCAATACGGTCGTAACCGACTCCATGGGCGACGTAGTCAGCACCATGCGCTACCACCCCTACGGCCAAACAGCCGAACGCACCGGTCAAAAACCAGTATACGGCTTCGCAGGTGGTGAGATTGAAGAAGAAGAAGAACTAGGCCTCATCCAATTCGGCGCAAGATGGTATGCCCCGGAGATTGGAAGATGGGTGAGTGCGGATGATTGGTTCGTTGAAAACGTAATTCGACAAGTGAGTAAACCGCTTGAAGCGGGGGCATTTATCTATGCTCAGAATAATCCAATAAACTATATCGATCCAACGGGATTGCAAAAGGATGAATATCAAGCAGCTCTCGAAGAAGGAGCAAAGAAATTAGAGGATGTTAAGTTTGGAAAATCAACTAATCTTCCGAAGAAGGATATACCCAAGGATTGGAAAACGGAAAAAGATGGTTCTAAAAACCATAAACTGGTCTATACGGGAGATAAGACTTCGGCAGAGGCAGTTAAAGATATTTTTAATAACGTCGACAAATGGTCACTTGACTGCGCTGAATTTGTTCAAGTCGTTACGTGGTATGCACAACTAACAACAATGGGGGATGAAAAATTTAACAACATGATTCAAAAGAATGGGGGGAAATTGGAACTGCGTTCACAAAATTCTACCAGTATAGAAACGGCATCAGCGTGGACAAGACGCACTCCAAATGGTGTTGATCGAAAAAAGGCTACATATATAGAAAAGACAGAATATGGCAGTTTTGAAAGCAAAGAAACTAGAGAGATGAATGATACAGAAATGCTAAAAGAGGCTAAAGTTGGAGACCGCGTGGGATATGAAATTCCTCGAAATAAAGGCCGCGCTTTGAGACAAAATGCAATTTATTTAGGAGATGGAAAGTTTGGCGCACATTTTCATGGAAAAAAACGAAAAATTTGGAATATCCAAGAATTGAATCAGAATATGATTGAGATGGGAAAGGGAAAGAAAAAAGCTCCAGAATTAATTGAGATAGAATCATATGAAAAGAAAAAATAGTTTGTTAAGAAAAATAATATTGTTCGATGCAATTCTATTGATTGGTTGTACGATGTCTAAAAGTACAAATCTGCAAAATGGTGACCAATACAATGTTGAAAAAATAAGCAATGTGGAGTGTGGAAGAGTTTCTCAAACACGTACATTTAGAAGCAATCAATATATCGATTTTGAAATAGATATGTTCGTTGCTTCTGAGACAAAAAAGTCTCGCGTAGTACTATTCTATCAGTTTGATAGCGGGGGGAAATGTACAATAACAAGCGATAATTGGATTAAAGTTGAGATGGACTGCAGGGGGAACTATTGTGTTTATAGAATGGGGCCCAATTCGTTGTATGAAGAGGGAGAAATATCAATTCCTGTATGTAAGGTCGCAGAAGATATTCGCTCGATTTGTTACTTCTTTTCTCGATATTCATATGATGGAGACGTCATGTGCACACAAGTTAAAAGAGATTCTTCACCGTTCGTAAGTATTCGAGATAACAGCATCCCAATTGACGCCTCTGTCGAATTATTTGATTCCTGTTCTGAAATAAATGAATCGCTTGTTTCATCACCTTAACGAGAAGATTACAGGGCGGGCTTAGGGACGTGACTAACTATCGCAACTAACTACACATTCTTCATCCGCAAGGCACGAGCGGAAGCCGGTGCCGGTGGGATTGTGCAAGAGGTTGTTGCACAAATGATTATCAGAAGAAATCCGGAAGGTTTCTGTATCCGCTGAGGACTCTGTCGATGATGGTGGAGTTGTTTTCGCAGTGGAAGAAGATGAGGTACTTTCCGATGGGGATGCTTCTGATGCCGTCGGCGAGTTCAGGTCTTTTTCTGCCGATAGTGGGAGTTTGAGCGATGGATTCGCATTGTTGGTAGATGTTTAGCATTACGCGGTCTGCGGCATTAAAGCTGTCTTCGGCGATGTATAACCAGATTTCTTTTATGTCGATACGGGCCTGGTCGGTATAGATGGGCTTGTTCATAGTTGATTGGCTTTTCGCTTTTCAAATTCGGCTCGGCATTCAAGTTTAAGTCTTTCGACTTCAGCCTCATCAAAAACCCTAGTTTCACCTCGTCTGGCTTGATCGAGGCCGATTTGGATTTCGTTTCTAAGTTCTTCGAGAGTGATGTCTTTTAATTGCTCCTCGCGGTCGAGTAATTTAAGCGCGCTTTGGATCACCTCGCTGGCCGAGGCGTATTGTCCGTTTTCTACGCGTCTGTTGATTTTTTCTTCCTGCTGAGGAGGAAGCGATATATGCATTGTCATGATATGGTCCTTAATGTTGGTTGATTGTTTTCATATAACTAACCGGCATAGGCCTGTCGTGCTCTGGAATCTCTGACCAGGCTGTCAATCACCGACAAAACGCGTTCTCGATCATCGACCGGTAGTTGTTCAATAGCTTCCCAGCGTTGAAGCATTTCTTTGTCTTGCAAAATATCCGGAACATCATGGTCTGCCACCAAGTAGTCCAGAGTCACACCGAATATATCGGCGAATTTTTTTGCAACCTCAATGGAAGGGTTCATTTCACCCCGTTCATAACGTCCAATGATTGGCCCTGATGTATTAATTCTTTTTGCAATTTCCGGCTGTGACCATCCTTTTTCTTTTCGCAGTTCAAGGATTTTTTTGCCGAAACTATTTGTTTTTTCTTTCATTTTTGTCACCTAAACATTCTCTAATGAACGATAAATGCTCGTTTTAAGTAAATTTAAAGAACGTTCAGGTGTTCGTCAATACCTATTGCGGATTTCTGAGCATCGTGTACGCCGATATCGGTTTATCGGCCGGGTTAAGGGACGTGACTAACTATCGCAACTAACTACACACCCTTCATCCGCAAGGCGGGGGCGTCAGCCCGCGTGGAACAGTCAGCACAGAGAGTTTGCTGGAGGCACGGGCGGCAGCTGGTGCCGGTAGGTTGCGATTGGGCAGTTAGCTGCGCCCACGGCTTACAAGACCCTATAGACCTGGTTTTAGTGGTTTTTTTTGTGCGTCGTTGGGGCAGGTTCTCCAAAGGGATATAAAAAATGAAAACGACTGTTGCAACAAAATCCCCTTCCGCTGGGGGAAGCATGCGGTTGCAAGGGGGATAGACGTCTTCCTGCGGGGAGTGGCACCCGCCTGCAGGGACAAATCGCGCGTCTGCAAGGAGGGTGGGCGCCTTCCCGGGAGACTGCGGAGCGGTTTGCAAGCGGTTTTGAGTTGTCTGCAAGGATGTTTTACGCGTTCCGGGAGGTTTTCACCTATTCTGGAGCGGTTTTACGGTGTTTTTTATCGCTTATAGAAGTTAAATTGCTTCCTGGCTGGTATCTGGATGGGATTCAGAGGCAGTGCCGGCGTTGCGTTTGTCCGAGATCGGGACGCAACCAAACCACCGCCCAACCAACTAACGAATAACGATTGACGCTTGTACCCTCAATAATCTTTTGATTTATCATTAAAATATTTCATTCCGTTGCGTTCGGGGATATAAGGACACTGACCAAAATTAATTTTCCATTTGGCTGCTGCCGCATCCCAACTGACTGCGTTGCTCGTCGGTCAAATATCTCGATATTCTCCGCTCCTCGCGCCTTGCCAGCCGGGCGCAGCAATTGCCAACTTGGTAAATTAATTTCGATCAGTATCCTAAGCGGATGCAATTGTATAACAAGGAGATTTGATATGTTTTTTCGGGGATTCGTATCTGTGGTTTTGATGGTTGTTTCAATTTTTTTGTTGGCTTCATGTGATGACGGCGGCGCAGACCGCACCTCTATCGAAGAGTTGATTTTGGCTGATGATGACGGATTTTACGCCCAGGTGTCCATTGACGAGTTTTCGAATGTGGGCTCTCTCGGGTTCAGTATTCGCGACGCAGATGTGTCTGACAAAGCGATTGAAGCATTCGGCGAATATCTGGCGGACGGAACAATCGATATTAAAATTACCAACAGCGAAACAAGCGTGACCTACAGTGTTTCTGACGGTACATACGTTGAGGGCACCCCGGCTGTACCGGGTGATTACACCTATACCGTGACCAGTGAAATATTATTTGTCGATTTTTATAACGAGTACAACGGGGCTCAGATTCAACCGACAAACAGTTATTTTGCGACGATTACAGTTCTGGAGAACAAGTATTTCGAGTCGGGAGAGTACATTGTTCAGATAAACCTATTATAGAAATTGAACTGAAAATTCATTCCTCATCCATTATCCCCCGCTGCCAACAGATGACGACCCAGGTGACGATCCTCCCTTAACGTGTGATTGATGAGCCAATCAACGATTACAATCTGTGTTTTGAAGGTGAGAAACGGCATACTGATCGACGTGTCGACAGCTTCCCTTTCAAGTTTCGTGAATTCATTGGTCAGATACCGGTGCTGCTCTTTCTGGTGTGACAGAAAAGGGTAGTCTGTTTTTGCCATGACGCTTTCTTCATAATGAATATGTTCAATGGTAATCTGTTTCAGTTTTGTCAGTTTTTCGACAAATACACTTCGATGTGCGTCAGTGGCGATTTCAATGAGCTCCAGGCTGGATTCCACCAATTTTTTATGCTGTGCGTCGATGACCGGTTCATTGATTTGAAACATGTTCGACCACTGTATTTGGTGGTCTAATTCGTACGCACCTTGATGCATGCCGTTCTGTGTAAAGTTTTTACAGCGCTCCAGATATATTTGCGCCGGTGGGTCATCCACGCCGGTCTTCAGATACTGGGTGAGAAGCCGTTCAGACGCGATGGTTTCGCGCAAGTGGTAGTAGGCCAATGCTTCTTCGAATAAACTTTTGTTTATCAATTTCGTTTGTCGTTTTTCCGGCGTATCTTCTGCAAATACTTCATAAATTGACTGCGGTTGCAATTTGCCTTTCACCTGCGTGCGGTCAATGAAACGCATAAAATGTTTGAACGTGTCACCGATGTTGTTGTAAGTGTTTTCACTGATCATCAGGTCCACATCGTAGCTCTTGGTGAGCGATTCCATTCGGGAGGCCAGATTGACCGCATCGCTGATGACCGTGCCTTCCATTCGGTTGAATCCCCCCACGGTACCGATCATGGCCAGACCGGTGTTGATACCGATGCCGATGCGAATGGGATTGTATCCGGCCCGTTCGCGGCCTTCATTATAGAACCGCAACTGCTTCAGCATCTGCAGTGCGCAATTCAGCGAATCATCTGCGCGACCGGGGAATATGGCCATAATGCAATCACCGATGAATTTGTCAACAATACCGTCATTCACCGAAATTAAAGGAACCATCTGACTTAAAAACGAATTGATAAAGTTGAAATTCTCCTGCGGCGTCATGGTTTCAGACAGACAGGTGAAGTTGCGAATGTCACAAAACAGAATGGAAATCTTCTTTTCGACCTGGTCGCCCAGTTGCAGGTCCATGATGTTCTTTTTTCCCAGCAGATCAATTAGCTGGTGGGGAACAAACCGCGAATAGGAACTGGTGATTTTTTTGCAATCCATCATTCTGTAACAACGGAAAATTAGGTTTTTACTAAAGAGGACGCCGGAATTTTATGAGGTCTGAATCTTGTGAAGAAACGCACAAAGAAATCGGTAGATGTGTTCCACTGACTGAATCTCCACCCGTTCGCTGGGAGAGTGGGGCGATTCAATATTCGGCCCGAAAGAAATCACATCGAGCCCCGGGTATTTCGATTTGATGATGCCGCCTTCCAGCCCCGCATGAATCACATTGAATTCCGGGCGCACTTCGAATAGTTCCTGATACACTTTTTCCGCCATGGGTATGAGGGGAGAATCGAAATCCGGCTCCCATGGGGGATACCCGGTATGGGTGTGAACCCGGGCGCCGGCCAATTCGCCCACCGCACTGATTTGCAGTAAAATACTGTTGAGAAGTTCGGGGTTCGAGGAACGGGAGCTGGTCAGAATCACCACTTCGTTTTCAATCGTTCGCACACTGGCTAAATTGGTCGAACTTTCGACCAGGTTTTCAATCTCTGTACTCATGGTTTCGACACCATGCGGAATGGAAAGCAGTAGACGCAATGCGGTGAATGAGGATTTCGCGTCGAGGGGCGGCTGGGTTGTTTGCGCGGGCGCGATGGTCATGGTGGCGTGCTGCTCTTTCGCGGTCAGCTGTTTGCGCATCAGCATCTCAAGACCCTTCACCGAAAGCGCAAGGGAGGGCAACGATGCCTCGGCAACAAACAGGGCGGTCGCCTCGCGGGGAATGGCGTTGTGTTTGTCGCCTCCCTGAATATGCACAATCCGCAATTCGGTTTCGTGCTGGAGTGATTCCAGCGCGCCGCACAGTAAATGAATGGCGTTTCCGAGATTCTGGTTTATCTCCATTCCGGAGTGCCCGCCTTTGAGGTTTTTCACGGTCAGTTCAAATACATTCCCGCCGAATGGCGTACGGTTGACGGGCAGGTACAAATCGGTATCTGCGCCGCCGGCGCAACCGATGATGAACAAGCCTTCATCTTCCGTGTCGGTATTAATCATGATACGGCTTTTCATCCAGTTGGGCGACAGTTCCAGCGCCCCGTTCAGACCGGTTTCCTCATCAAGAGTGCACAGCAGCTCCAGCGGCCCGTGAACGCAGTCTGAATCTTCCATCAGCGCCAATCCCATGGCCAGTCCAATGCCGTTATCCGCCCCCAACGTGGTATCTGTGGCCATTACCCATCCGTCCACGATTCGTAGTTTCAGCGGGTCGGTATCAAAATTGAAACTTGTCTCGGTATTTTTTTCGCACACCATATCCAGATGGGCCTGCAGCGCGACCATAGGCGCATTTTCCATGCCTGCGGTGGCGGGAATTCGTATCAGTATATTTCCGGATTTGTCTCTTTCGTGCGAGCAGCCCGCCGCCGCCGCCCATTTGCAGACCGCCTGCGCCAGCGCTTCTTCTTTCCCCGAGTCGTGGGGAATCTCGCTGATTTGCGTAAAATACCGCCAAACCAATGATGGCTGTAATTGCAAAATTGAATCAATCATATCATTTCCGTTCCGTCCGACAGGACTATTTTTCGGGTTACATTATCTGTAACCACTGCCCCCGCCATCACAACTGAATCTTTGACCCGAATGTTTTTTTCGACGCGAACATGGTCGTCGATAACACTATTTTCAACGATTGCACTTTCTGCAATTTGAGTGGATGGCGAAATCACGTTGCCGTCTTTTTGTGGAACAAATCCCGGGAGTGACACCTCGCCCCGGGCAATCTGCAGATGGGCCTCCAGATAATCAGAAGGGGTGCCCAGGTCACAAAAAAAAGTGTTTTCCACAATGCCGAAAAGCGCGTCGTCATGCTCAACCATTGGGATATAGCACTGACGTACAATGCAGCCGTTTTCGGGCAGCCGTTCGACCAGTGTCGGTTCAACAATGTGCATACCGGTAAACATGTATACGTTGGTGTTCTGCTGATCTCCCGCCCAAACCAGGCGGTTGACCCGACCGTCTGCGTCCAGTCCCACCGCACCGAGAGCTTCTGCGTCTGATGATTTTCGCACCACCATGCTGGCCAGTGCGCCGCTGCGTTGATGGGCAGCCACGAGAGGTTCGATTCGAGGCATGAACAGCACATCGCCATTGACGACAATGCAGGGTTCAGTGCCCATATGGCTAAGCATATTTCGAATGCCGCCGCCGGTGCCGAGTATTTCGGGCTCATAAAAAAATTCAATATGTACACCGAGTCTGCTTCCATCGCCCATATAGGCCCGAAGCGGTTCCGGGCAATAGTGAAGGTTCACTGCGAAGTCGGTGATTCCCTGCTCTCGCAAGTGCAATACAATTCGCTCGATGTTCGGAATACCGAGTACAGGAACCATGGGTTTCGGGATATCATTTGTCAGAGGTCGCAGCCGCGTCCCGAGCCCGGCTGCCAGAATCATCGCTTTCATGCCGGGAATGTATCAGATTGGTTGCGTTTCGAAAAGAAGTTGGCGTTTCAGACGGTGCCGCTGATGCATATTTCGCATTTTTCGTTGACCCCCATCTTTGTCAGTAGTTCTGTTTTTTATAATAAAAACGGCATGTTACAATTTGTGGTGTTTCATTGATAAAAAAATCATTGAGCATGTGAACCGCGGCTTCTGTACAGACGGCAATGAATTCGCTAAAATAATATATAGCGTTTGCGGCTTCGTAGCGTCTGCGTTCGGGCTGCGACAGAATAGGAGTTTTTTGTGACGCGGATTTACCTGTTCTTCTTTGTCTTTTTGTTTCTCCTTTTAGGCACAGTCGGTTGCGGCACCAATAGTTCAACCACTGACAGCGATGGCAATTCATGTGTGCAGGGTTCTCTCGGTTGCGAAGGGGATATGCTCGTGCGTTGTGCAGACGGTGTGTGGCTGGTGGAGCAGTTCTGTACCGAAACCGGACAAACCTGTTCGGTGGTGAACGGGGCGTTCGCCTGTTACGGTGCGGCGGGCGATGCTGATACGGACACGGATTCCGATACCGATAGCGACAGCGACGCCGATTCGGATTCAGGCGGAGACACCGATGCCGACAGTGACAGCGACAGCGATAGCGATTCTGATACGGATACCGACACCGATGCCGACAGCGATACGGACGCTGATACCGATACCGATAGCGACAGCGACACAGATGCCGATACCGATACCGATGCGGACGCGGATACTGACACTGATACCGATTCAGATTCCGACGCGGACACAGATGCCGATACCGATTCCGACACAGACACGGCACCCCTCGAAGATACAGACCCGGATCATTCAGAATCGGGGTTGGTGTTTGATCACCGGCGGGGGCTGTATACTGATGTATTTGATTTGACCATTTCGCATCCGACCGCCACGCAGGTAATCTACACCATGGATTCCAGCAATCCCATGCGCTCTCCCACGGCGATCACTTCGGCGTTGCCTTTAACGATTACGATTGACCCGGCGGATACCACCAATCGCTACATGGCTCCCGGTGTTGTTATTCGTGCGATGCCTGTAGACGACACGCCGGAGCCGATTAAAATCAGCACCCATACCTACATCTTCCCCGACCGGGTGGTGGAATTGTCGCCGGATGGGGTATGGCCGGGGGGAGACTGGCCGCAACCCGGGACATCTGCATCAGAGAATAACGGTCAGTGGATTGACTACGGGATGGATCCCGATGTGACCGATGACTCTGCATACAGCGGTCAGATTAACAGTGCGATGGTCGATATTCCCAGTGTCTCCCTGGTTACCGACTTGGACTATCTGTTCGATACAGAGTACGGCATTTTTGTCAACGCGTTGATGACAACAGATGACGTGGATCCGCTTGGGGTGGAAAACGCCTGGGAGCGAGAAGGGTCGATGGAAATTATTCATCCAGGCGAGGCGTATCCGCTGCAGGCCAATACCGGCATTCGGATTCGCGGGGGGTATAGTCGCAATGACAATAACCCGAAGCACGCGTTTAAGTGTTATTTCAGAGGGTTGTACGGCGTAGACAAAGTGCACCATCCGATTTTCGGAGACGAGGGTGACGATGAATTTGACCGAATCGATTTTCGTACCAGCAACAACTACTCGTGGAGCTTTATGGATGGTGAGATTTGCACCATGAACCGCGATGTTTTTTCGCGGGACATGCAGCGGGAACTGGAGCGGCCCTATACGCGAAGCCGCTATTATCACCTGTATTTGGATGGGGTGTATTGGGGATTGTTTCAATCTCAGGAGCGAGTGGATGCGGATTTTGCGAAGAGTTATCTGGGAGGTAACAAAGCCGACTACGACGTGATCAAGTCAAATAAGATTGACGATTACGACATTCAAATCGAGGTTTCTGACGGAACCATCGACGCGTGGCAGGCGTTGTGGGAGCTGTGTCAGGAGGGCTTCGCCGATGATGCCGCGTATTTCGCACTGGAAGGGAAAGATGCCGCGGGGGTGCGCGACGTATCCATGAAAGCGCATGTGGATATTGATAACCTCATCGACTATATGCTCGTTATTTTCTATACCGGAAATTTTGACGGACCGGTCACCAAGTTTCACGACAATTTGCTGCCCAACAATTTTTTCGCAGTTACCAACCGTATCAGCATTGCTCAAGGTTTCGTATTCTTCGCCCACGACAGTGAACATACTTTGCGAGTGGAATCGGACTGGATCACCGTCGGCGTCGATGAAGACCGCGTGAATCTGCAGAGTAGTTCAATGCCGATGTCCGTGACTGATGTATATCATTTCCATCCCCAGTGGCTCCATGAGAAGCTTACTGAAAACGCGAATTATCGCGCTCGGTTCGCATCTCGAGCAAAGGCGTTGCTGGAAGGGGGAGGGGTTATGACATCTTCCTCAGCCGCTTCATTGTTCAATGCGCGTGCGTCGGAAATCAACCTGGCGATTATCGCGGAGTCCGCCCGCTGGGGCGATGCGCAGACAGATGGATGGATGGGAAATGGTTCGCCGTACACCAAAAACGACAATTGGACGCCCACTCTCGAAATGATCCGCAACGAGTTCTTCCCGGTGCGCAGCGCCATTGTAATTGAACAGCTCCGCGAAGCCGGGCTGTATCCTGATTGATTTTCAATAATTGTTAGATGGGAACTAAATAGTTCCCGTCCCTGAATGGGTAACCATTTGAATTCATGTTTAAATCCGGAAAATATCTGCATAAAAAAAGGGCTGTTTTCG
>JAFGXQ010000023.1 GCA_016936575.1 Deltaproteobacteria bacterium | reverse complement strand
TGACGTAATTCGAGAAGGTACGGTTTTTCCCGATACAGATACCGCATTTGTCGGAGCATTGTCGCAGGGGACAACATATAGTGATTTGGTGGATGCGATGGAAGATATTTATGGAAAGGGAAGTGACAAAGAATTGTACTTCAACGAAGTTTCTGACAAAGCCGGAATTGACATGAACCTTAATAATTGAGGCGTTTAAATGCATTATTTAATTGCTGTTCTATTTTTATTGTTTTGCGGATGTTCTAAATCTGCATCCAATGTTCGGGATTCAGAATCGCGAAATACGGAGACTACAGGTGACATTGATTCGAAGACAGACGAAACGACCGATTCAACGACAGATACGCTATTTAATATAGTCGATACGGATCGACCTCGTGAGTTGAATTTTACAACTATCCATGCCGGAAATTTCATTTTCGGTTCACCAGAAGGAACGCCTTGTCGCTCTGCGTATCGGGAAGATGAGGTGAACGTCACGTTAACTCGTGGTTTTGAAATGGCTGAAACCGAGGTGACTCAGTACCAGTGGAAACAATCTGGGTTGGCACTACCGCAGCAGAACGTTGAGGGAGATAACTTTCCTGTTACGTGGGTGAATTTTTACGAGGTATTGGCTTTTTGTAACGCATTGTCTGAAAAAAATGGTCTCAGCAGATGTTACGATCTTTCAACATGCAGTGGTGAGTTTGCGGCAGCATGTCCCGATGGCGAATTGTACGAAAACGGATGCGGTTGTTCTGCTGACGATTGCTCTGATTCACCGAATATTTACTTTTGCTCGGGTGAAATTCATACGTACGAAAATTGGTATGAGTGTCCGGGGTATCGCTTACCCACCACTGCGGAATGGGAATATGCGGCCAAAGCGGGTACGACGACCACTACCTACAACGGTGATGTTTTCGCGGATGAAAAATATCTCTGTCATGAGCAACCCGTTTTGGAAGATATTGCCTGGTACTGCAACAATTCGAACGATCAGCTTCATCCTGTTGCATGGAAACACCCGAATCAGTGGGGACTCTACGATATGCTCGGAAATGTCAGCGAATGGGTAGACTATTTAACAGATGGTGAATCTCTAGATTTCATGGATGGTTCGCCGGGAGAAAGTTTAATTGACCCAAACGGCGCAGTGGAGGGAAATAGCAAGGATCTTCGAGGAAAGGATTTTCGTAGTATTGGTTGCTGGATGCGTTCCGCGTCGCAATATGCAGAAGCTCCGGATACACGGCTGCGTCATGCCGGATTCCGCCCCGTTCGAACTCTTTTCGAGTAATGGTTCTCGGTTTCATTTTAAATCGACTTCAAAATGAATAGTATGTTCAAAGAAATCGACTGGATGAAGTTTTTCTGGGAGGTGAATACCTCTGGTACGGCCGCACAGCAGCTGACTATTGCGTGGTCGTGGAAGTCCATGTGAAAAGTATGCAGATCATGACTGCTGCGAGCCGACACTTCATTCAAGGTATCGCTGCTGGTGGTGCAGCCGATGTGATTCGGCCCCTCCCTGTAAATACATCCACTCCCGCTTTACTTGGTATTTAATTTCTGCTATATTTTTTTGTGGCAGCACATCTGTGAATTCATTTACGAATTTGCCGTGAGGAGTGAACGAGTTTGGCATATGATTTGACCGAAATTTCCCGAGGGCTGCTTGCCCTTGCGCTCGAAGAAGAGGTAATTACTTCTTTTGCCGAAAAGGCGGCCAATTATATTGTCGAAATAGAAGATTTCTGCCACGAGCCCTATTGCGTTCTGCTGCAGATTCACCCCCAGAAACGTAAAGTCCACCCGTTGGCCTGTGTGGGGTGTACCCCGGAGCAGGTTGATGCGATACGCCAGATGAGCAATCCCGATTGTCCCTTTTTTATTGCGGCGCGGAGCGGTGAAACCACCGTTTTGAATCGGGAGGCGTGCAGCGCCGATTGCGCCTGTGACTGCCGCAACAATCTGCATATTGTACCTTTTCGGAAGGGAAACAACACCATCGCTGAAATGATCGTTTCCCTCAGCGAGACCGGTAGTCCCAACGAGGACCAGCTTCAGGTGCTGCAGGTGATTTCAGGTATTCTGTCAAAGAGTATCGCCCGGCTTCTGTTTGTGGAACAACAGGAACGTATGGCATTGCTGGTGCATGAAAATCCGAATCCCATTCTGGAATGTGACGAGGCGGGCGAAGTGACGTATGCCAACCCGGCGGTAAAGAAAATTTTATGGCAACACAGTATTGATCAGGATGAATTGTTGCCCACCAACCACATCGAGTACGTACGCTCAGCAGCGCGTCTTCAGACCCCTGAAACCGTGAAGCACGATGTTGGAGAGAGCTCCTACAGCTGGACATATCAACACGATGCGGAATCAGAACGAACCGTTATATACGGTATTGATATTTCCGATCAGAAGCGCATTGAAACACAGCTGGCCCATGATGCGATGCATGATGCACTCACCGGATTGCCCAACCGGAACCAGTTGTTCACCATTTTGAAAAGTGAATTTTCGGTGATTAAACGTCGAAAGGATTATTCCTTCGCGCTGCTGCTGATTGACCTGGATCGGTTTAAAACTGTGATTGAAAGCCTGGGTTTTGAAGCGGGGAACGTGGTTCTTTCAGAAATTGCGAGTCGCCTGCGTAATTGGCGGGGACACGACAAGGTGGTGGCGCGTCTCGGTGGAGACGAATTCGCCATCATTCTTGAGGATTTGAGCAATATTTCGCGGGTGGTGGAGTTGGCCAATAACATCAAACGGCTGATTGTCGAACCGTTCCGTGTGAATGAAAACAGCATTTCGCTTACGGTGAGTATCGGTATTGCCATCGGCAATTCGTTGGCACAGACGCCGGAGGGAATTTTGCAGAACGCCAGCGCGGCGGTATATCGGGCCAAACGTCAGGGAACCAACAATACCGAGGTGTTCGATAAAGAAATGCACCTCAACGCCCTGGCCAGACTACAGGTGCACAACGAACTGGCCGATGCCATGGCGTCGGGCGACCTCACGGTGTATTATCAGCCGGTGTTGGGATTGAACGACTTAAGGGTTCGCGGGTTCGAGGCGTTGGCGCGCTGGCAGCATCCGAAGAAGGGGTTGTTGTTGCCGGGGCAGTTCATTCCAATCGCTGAAGAAACCGGATTGATTAACGAGCTCGGCGCGCTAGTGATAAAAACCGTGTGCCGTCAGCTGGCGGCCTGGAAGTCGGCGCATTTTCCTCTGGCCTGGGTTTCTGTGAATGTTTCTGCGCATCAATTCAAGCTCGATCATCTGGTGTCTGATATTATGCGCTACATTGTGGAAGCGGGAGCTGACCCGTCCAGGTTGTTTGTTGAAATCACTGAGGGAACCGCTGCGGAGCATCCGGAACGGGCGTTTGAGATGATGACCAAATTGAAGGAGCACGGCATTCGAATCGCCTTGGATGATTTCGGCACCGGGTACTCTTCGATGAGTTATTTAAAGCGGTTTCCTATCGATACCCTGAAACTGGATAGAACCTTTATCATGGGGCTTCCTGAAAATCAGGACGACGCAGCCATCGCCACCACGGTGATCAATATGGCGAAGTCCCTCGGTATGAAAGTGGTTGCGGAGGGGGTTGAAGACGAGCGGCAGGCCATGTTTCTTCGTTTGCAGAAATGCGATGAGGTGCAGGGATTTCTGTATGGCAAGCCGATGCCTGAACGCAATGCAACCCTGTTGTTGAAAGCCGGCGCTCGCGCCAAAAAAGAGTCTAATCCACTTGAACGGATTCATATCACCAAGTAACAATCCCCATAATTTAAAAACATACCCAACATTATAGTGAGAAAAAACATGTGATGTCTGCAACCGTATCCTTTCAATTGATCGACAATTATGAACCCGAGAATCTGAATGCTGCACTGCACAACCTGTTGGAGCCGCTCGGTGGATATGGAGGATTGATTACGGATGATTCCTCCGTGGTAATCAAGCCGAATCTGCTTGCGCCGCGACCGCTGAGTCGGGCGGTGTGTACCCATCCTGAAGTTGTGCGGCAGTTCGCCCGATTGGCGCGCGATGGAGGAGCGACACGCGTTCTGGTAACCGATAGCCCGGGCATCGGCACCACGCAGCAGGTGGCGGCAAAGTTGGGTTTAACCACGAATGATGTGCTTGAAGTGGTTTCCCCCGAGGAAACCGAGTGGGTGCATTCGAAAGAAGCGGGAATGTGGAAGCTGCATCTCTCTGTTTTGATGCGCAGGCACCCGGTTGTGAACATTGCAAAAGCGAAAACGCATG
This sequence comes from Deltaproteobacteria bacterium, assembly GCA_016936575.1. Lineage (GTDB taxonomy): Bacteria > Myxococcota_A > Polyangia > JAAYKL01 > JAAYKL01 > JAFGXQ01. The sequence continues at coordinate 12,983 of JAFGXQ010000023.1, read as the reverse complement.
GACAGATGATTGTTTCCGCCGCCGTGAAAAACATGTTCGGTGCAGTGGTTGGGCTGGAAAAGGCTCAATGGCACTACCGAATCGGCCGGGAACCGCTGAATTTCGGAAAGCTTCTGGTGCACATATACGAAATGGTCCGTCCCAAAGTGAATATTATCGACGGTATCGTCGGTATGGAGGGAAACGGCCCCGGTTCGGGAACCCCACGCGCGCTGGGGTTTCTGGCTGCGAGCACCAATGCCCATGCGCTTGATTATATACTCTGTAAAATATGGAAAGTGAATCCGATGAGTGTGTATACACTTCGGGCGGCAAAAGAGGCGGGATTGCTTCCTGATGAAAAAGATATTTACGTGATCGGCGCTGACGTTGCGTCGTTGCACCCGAACCCCGATTGGAAAATGGCGGTGCCGGCATCGGTAGGGCGCCTGGTTGGTCCCAACTGGATGATTCCATTGTGGGAACGGCTTTTCAAAACGGTGCCCAAAGTGAACACCACTCGATGTACAATGTGTTTCGAGTGTATCCATCACTGTGCTGCGGGCGCGATGGAAGCCGTAGGGGGGCAAATTCAAATCGATACTCAGACCTGCATTTCCTGCTTTTGCTGTCAGGAGATGTGCCCCCATGGCGCGATTACGATTGATTCGGGGGTTCTCGCCCGTTGGCTTCGCCTCGGAAAAGACTGAAACACCCCTTCGGGGCAGCCTTCTCCCATTTTGGCAGGGGCGACGGTGAAGATAGTATCGCCATCCATTTTCCCCTCTTAAGCAAATCACCGCATATCCGTATTAAAAAGTGGCGTCGTATTGCTGCATTTATGAGGACGTATGAGACCGTTACAATTACATTCTGAAATCAAAGCAAATGCCAGTTCTGTACTGACATTGTTGGGCCTGTCCGTGGAGCCGAAGGTGCTGTTTGTTTCTCCCCAGAAGATTATTATGCGTTCGTTCAAGCGTTCCATGGCGAAACTCCAGACCGAGGTGGTATATTCGGAATCCTCTTCGGATGCGCTCGCCAAAGTTCGGGCATTTACTTACGCAATCGTAATTTCAACCGATGAGGTCGATAACCTGAATGGTGTGGGGTTGCTGGAAAAGGTGAAGGAAATATCACCGAGCACGAAACGTGTATTGGTGTCGGGACGGATGGATGTTCAGGAAACCATCGAGGCGATTAACCGTGTTGGGTTATTCAATCTGGTGGTGCTTCCATGGGAGCCGGTGGAGCTGCGGCAGATTGTGCAGCGCGCATGCGATAGTTTTTCGCTTCAGTACGAGAATGCAAATTTGTCGAAGCTGTTGAGCAATCAGGCAAACGAATTGCGATCGCTGGTGGGCAAATTGGAAACCACGGTACAGGGGCGAACCGCCAGTCTGCTGACCGGATTGAATGCCGCGCTCGACCTGCGCGATACGGAGACCCAGGGACACTCTCGTCGGGTGGCACTTTATGCACGGAGACTGGCTGAAGAGCTCGGTGTGAGTGAGTCCGAGGCAGTTGATATTGAGCGCGGTGCGTTGCTTCATGATATTGGGAAGATTGGTGTTTCGGATACGATTTTGCTCAAACCGGCAAAGCTGAACGAGGAAGAGTGGGTGGAGATGAAAAAGCATGCGGAACACGGATACAAAATTTTAGAGAATATTCCGTTCCTCGGCAATGCGCGACAAGTTGTGCGGCAGCACCACGAGCGTTTTGACGGAAAAGGATATCCCCAGGGGTTGGCGGGAAAAGAGATTATTCTGGGAGCGCGAATTTTTGCCGTCATTGATACCTACGATGCAATGACATCGGATCGCCCGTATCGAAAAGGACTTCCCCACGAAGTGGCGATTGACGAAATTCGCAAGTGTTCGGGAACGCAGTTCGACCCGGAGCTGGCGAGCGTGTGGTGTCGTATTCCGAAAGAAGAGCTTCTTATTTTACGTCAGCGCGCGGAAGACGACGTATTCGCCGGAGCGATTTAACAACCATGCGGTGGGTGATGGCCATGGTATTGGCATCTGCTTTCGGTCTGTTGGCTGAAGAGGGCACTGCTGGTAGCAACGATGACGCCGCGCGCGCTGCTTTTTTAAAAGGGGCCGATGCATACCGAAACGTGGAGTTTTCAGAGGCGCTGCTGTACTTCGAAGAGGCATATAAGTTGCGTCCTTCGTATAAGATATTATACAACATCGCGCAAACCCAGCTGGAATTGAGACGTCCTCATCTGGCGCTGGAAGCGTTTGAAAAATATCTGATAGAAGGCCGGAAGGAAATCGATGCGACTCGGAGAGATGAAGTCCTTCACGAAATAAAGAAGCTCCGCCGCGTTGTCGGCGAAATAATTGTTACCGGAAAAACCGGCACCGAGTGTCGCATCGATAATGAGCATGTCGGGTTCTTGCCCCTCGCCGGTCCGGTTCGGTTGGCTGCGGGAAGTCACGAAATTACGGTTCATCTTCACGGTGAAGTGATTTGTCGCAAGGACGTGGAAATCGTGGCAGGTAAAAAGCGAATCGAACCGTGCAATCCGCAAGGAGAAGAATCTGAGGAAGAAGGGCCGGAGCCGGAATCCGCGTGGGATGTGATGAGTAACACAACCCTTGGAGAGTACGAGATGGATATGGCCATCGCCCCCAGGAAGGAGCCATCGCGATTGTGGACGGTTTCCCCATGGATTTTTACCGGGGCGGCCGCTGTGACCGCAGTTACCGGAACCATTCTTGCACTGAAAACGTCGAGCTTGAACGCAGAATTGACGGGTGCGTGTGATAACGGAGATTGTCCGTCGTCCCGCGCAGGCGATGTGGAGCGCTTGCCCAGACTGGCGATGGCGGCGGATATCATGTTTGTCGCAACGTCGGTATTGTCGGCGACTGCGTTTACGCTGTTTATTTTACGAAAAAAGAAAGAACGGTCGGATTCGGTGTCGGATACAGGTGTGAAACTCGAGGAAGACCTGACTCTTCACCCCGTGAATCGCAGGGGGGACGGATGATTCAGCGTTTGGCTCTTGTATGGTTGGTATGGCTGACAGCGTCCTGTTCAGTATGGATTGATGATTTTGAAGTGATTGATTCTGACGGCGACAACATTCCATCCGACGCGGATGCCGATGCCGATGCGGATAGTGACGCGGATGCGGATGCGGATACGGATGCCGACAGCGATGCGGACAGTGACAGCGATACGGACAGCGACACGGATTCCGACACAGATAGCGATGCGGATGCGGATACGGATGCCGACAGCGACGCGGACAGTGACAGTGATACAGATAGCGACGCCGACAACTGTTTGTCGATGATTACGTCACCGGGGGGGACAGCGATTCCTCTTTGTGCGATCCCGGCCTCCACCACATTGCTCGGTTGCAACGATGAGATCACTGCTGAAAGCTGTTTGACCGTTGAGCTTCCTCAGCACGCGGTTATACTGGATGGATTTGAGATGATGAAATATGAGGTGACCAATTCCGATTATGCTGAATTTGTTGCGGCGAATCCCAATTGGGCGGCCGGAGGAACATTGGCAACAGCCACCTGCAGTGCACCGTATCTGACGGATTGGTTTGAGGGGGCGCCGATGGCGGCAGATATGCAAAAGCCGGTAACAGAAGTGTGCTGGGATGCGGCGTATGCCTATTGCAATTGGTTGGGGGCAGGGATGGCGTTGCCTACGGAGGCGCAGTTTGAAAAGGCATCCAGGGGCGAATACGAAACGACGGCTGATACCTATTTTTTGTATCCGTTCGGAAATTCTCTGTCGTGCGCTCTGGCCAACTATCAGAACTGCTACGATGAACTGATTGATGTGGGAACGACTACCGGAGTGTCACCATACGGGATATACGATATGGCCGGAAACGCGATGGAGTGGACCAACGATCTGTATCGTGGAGACTATTACTGCGACCCGACCGCAACGCTTGCGTTTGTCTATCCCGACTGCAACCCCGTATATGTGTTTGACAATCCCCAGGGGAGTGATACCGGTGTCCATCGCGTGGTGAAGGGCGGCTCGTGGTATTCAGAACCCAGCGTACTGCGCATCGCCGCCCGCGTTCGCCAGACACCGGGCACTGGAACCAATCTAATCGGTTTTCGCTGCGTGCGCAATTAGGGGGATATCCCGCATGTAGGCGGTTTATAGACTGTACAGGCCGATTGCAAAACGCTACGTTGTGCGGATGGAATATTTTACTATTGAGTGGTTGAAACACACGTCTATTCGAATCGTTTTATTGAATTTGTTTGTATGGGGTACGTCGTGCGCCGGGGCACCGTCGCACTCAGCCGGGGCGCATTCGAAGACGCAAACGAACGAGGTGGCAACGGTTGTTGTTGAGCGAGGTAATGGGCTCCCCCCACTCTCGGTTCAACAGCATCACGAGGAACCGATTGCGTACAGAGGATTAAATGGGCGCGTGCGAAATCCGATAATTACCCATATGTTTACCGCAGATCCCTCGGCACGCGTTTTCGATGACCGGATTTATGTGTACGCTTCGCATGACCTTGATGCTCAGGACGAGTATGAGATGACCGATTATCATGTGTTTTCATCCAACGACCTGGTAAATTGGCAGGATCACGGCGTGGCATTGGACGTCGCCGATATTCCGTGGGCTGATCGTTTGTTTGCGCCCGATGCGACTTACTGTTCCAAGACGCAAAAATATTATCTGTATTTTCCTAACGGCGGGGACAGCATTGGTGTGGCGGTATCGGATACTCCGTACGGACCCTTTCGCGATGCACTTGGAAAGCCGCTTATCGAACGCTCCACTCCGGGTGTTGAAGACGTTGAATGGGTATTTGATCCTGCGTGTTTTGTGGATGACGATGGGCAGGCGTATCTGTATTTTGGGGGTGGAATGCCCGGTACCGGTGAAAATGCCAGGGTGATTCGCCTAAAGGAAGACATGATTTCCTTGGCTGATGAATCCGCTGCAACGATTCACGCCCCGGACTTTTTTGAAGCCTCGTTTATGCATAAAAAGAATGATACGTACTATTTTTCGTATTCAACGACGTTCGCCGCTCATCCACCAACCATTGACTATCTAATCAGTCAGAATCCGTTGCACGGGTTTGTGCACGCGGGAACGCTGCTTCCCAATCCCATGCAGAATCAGAACAACAACAACCATCACTCCGTTGTACAGTACCATGGGCAGTGGTACGTGTTTTATCACAATCGTGTGCTGTCTGAGAAATATGGATACTCTGAATTTCAACGAAGTATTACACTCGATAAGATCGAATACGATTCATCCGGTAATATGAAGCGGGTGAACGCGCAACCGGGTAGCGTGCGACAGCTACGTTCACTGAATGCGTATACGCGCTTGGAAGCGGAATCATTCGCTGACCAGCGTGGTATTTCAGTGACTCCTGTCATTCAGAACGACCGACGTACCGGCATGGCTGTGTCTGATATTCATACCGGAGATTGGATTGGGTATTCCCAGGTGGATTTCGGGTCCGGTGCGACTCGGGTTCAGATGGCCGTTGCGGGAGACGCATCGGATGGATTTGAGATTGAAGTGTATGCGGACGGGTGCGACCGTTTCATTGAACTTCAAGGTCGTCGTCTCGGCGCGTGCATCGGATCAGGCAATACTCAACCGATGCAATGGTCGAATCTGTCGTGTGCGTTGGAGCCGATTTCCGGTGTGCATGACATATACCTGCGTTTCAAGGGCGCAGCGAAGGAATCCCGGATGCGTATGGATTACTTTCAGTTCGAATAGCGATCAGCGAAGAGGGCCGCTATTCCTTTCCGAGAAATTCCCGTAGTTCCTGACGACGCTGTTCAAATTGATTCACAATCACCATTTTACATACCTTGTTCTGTGCACGGGTGGGGGCCTGAATAAATTTGAACGCGGTAGCAGTGAACGGTTCGCCGCCGTTTTTTCGGTTGCCTCTGATTTCGACCAGACGGGCGACTTTGGCTTCAAATGTCAACGCTTCCCCAGCGGTTTCTTCTGAAGGACCCAGAGTGATTTCGACCGCTTCGCCGGGCGGAAGCGGCGACGGAAGTTTAACCAGTGTACCCCCTCCGCTGATGTCAATGGTTTCACCCGTGAGCTTTTGCCCCGAATGACGCAACACAAGGATAGGCATTTTAATTTCTGCGCGAACAAATGCACGGCGGTTGGTAATCCATTCTCCTTCTGGAATCGTCAACACCATTTCCCTGGGTTTTTTGGGGTCGATGCGGAGAAACCGGCAATTCAACGGCAACGTGCTTCTGGAGCCGCCTTTGAGTCGAATTTTTAACGGCTGCTGCGGCGTGAACAGTTGCGGTGGTACCGGAACAGCGGCTTTTACTTTGAAATGATGCCCCCCAAGGGAGGTAATCGAGGCATTTACCTGCAGGTGATCGCCCGGTGCAGCGGAGCTGATTAGGAGCTCTCTTCCGATGGCAAGCTGTTCTTCCAGAATGTTCGATTCAGTCATGATATTTTTTTTCGATTAATCAACTCTTCATTAACTATATCGGCAGCCAAGACAGGAATCTAAGTGAAATCACACAGAAGTTTTTTTCAACTGAAATTGATATTTGTGACTTAAGTATCCGTTGGGGTTGCCGTTATCTACTATTGCGTTCCAAAGCGAAACGGCTGCCAATGAAAAAGGCAAATGATTTGAAAGGGTTAATGTGATGAAATTTCTGGTTGTGGACGATAGCAAAACCATGAGAATGATTGTTAAACGAACATTGCGTCAGGCTGGATACGGAGATCACGAAGTGATTGAGGCGGTTAATGGAAAAGATGCGCTGGACAAAGTGGCACAGGACTCTCCGGATGTGATCCTTTGTGACTGGAACATGCCTGAGATGAACGGCCTCGAGTTTTTGCAGGCATTGAAAAGCGGCGGCAACAACACCAAATTCGGATTTGTTACGTCAGAGGGGACTCCCGAAATGATTAAAACAGCCACTGATAACGGTGCGCTGTTTCTGATTTCCAAACCATTTACCGCAGATACGTTTAAGGAAAAACTGGAACCGGTGCTTTGATGTCTGAGTATCCATCGATCAACGACTGGATGGATGCCGTTGTTGTTTCGTCTGATGAACTGGCGACAACAATGTTGGGCATGTCCGGTTCAGAACTGATACGTACCCACAATGGTCTTCCTAAAGAAGGAAACGCTGCATACATATCAGTTGTCGGCGAGCAATCTGCGGTGCAAATCGGAGTGGGCGCCACACCGGAGAATTGTCAGATTCTGGTGAAGGCGTTGATGGGAATGGAACCGGATGAAGAAGATCTGGAACCTGATGAGATGACAGATGCGTTCAGTGAAATAACCAATATTCTGGCCGGCCAGGTAAAAACGGTCATCGGTAAGAGGAGTGAAATAAAGGTAAACCTGGGCATTCCCATGTTTATCAAAGGGGAGCTGCATGTACCGGAGTCATCAGAGGTACAGGTGGCCGAAGCGAAAATCGGCGATGTTCCGGTTACCTTCCTTGTGATGAAAAACGCAGACAAAAAAGCGTAGTCGGCATTCGGCGTATCCACCGCGTGTCGGCTAGAATCCAACGCCGATACCCGCCTGCAAATGCGGCGTGTAGACCCTTCCATCATTGTCAAGAAGCGTGGTGTCCACATCGGAGGTGGGAAAAAACGGCAGGTATGCCGCAACAAACAGATCCATATCGAAATCGGTTAAGCGAAAAAGTCGTACACCGGCGCGAAGAAAGCATTGGACCAACAGTTCGTTTACTATCTGGTGCCTGTCGTCGCTGGTGCCCTCGAAGCGTACAAAACCGATGCCCAATCCGGCTCCAATATATCCGGCGGCGGGTCTGGTATCGTTGAATTCGTAGTTGAATCCCGCATCCAAACCTGCGCCTACCGGTCGCCAGACCGAATTTTCGCTGTGTTGCGGCAGGCTGAGTGATGCGTGTAATCGGGCGAATACAAAAAGTTGATGGGTTCCTTTCGATACCGAAAACGCCATTCCCGGCCCTGAGGATGCGCCTTTTCCGGTTCGCGTAAGGCTTTCAAAAATTTCGGTGCGAATTCTGATATGTCCTTTGATTTGCACACTGTGCAACGCACGCTGGGTGTCGCTGTATTGACTGATGTTTTCTTTCAGATAAACCGGATCGTTGCCCAGCACCAGTTTCAGCCCCTTTTTAAGCTGATGAATGAGATCATCAGTGTTAGCATACGCATACCGAACCGGAACCTCTCCTGATACCCGCAACGTAATGTACTGTTTGTCAGAAAAAGGAAATGTTTCCACCGTGAGAGTGGTTTCGCACGATTGTTCGACTTCTCGGTGATTCGTAAAGTGCGAAAGCTCCACAGATACCATCTTTTTCAGTTCCTCGGTGGCTACTTTGGCAGTGCTGGTCACCTGAACACAAGTAGAAATCTGTTCCGCAACTGCGGGAAGGCTGGTGAAAACCACAATGGCCATGACAACAACGGTGATTGCTATTTGTTTTGGTGCGTTCATGGCGACTAAAATACCACTCCGAGTTTAAAGGATATTCCCGGCATCCAGGTGTTGATGGAGCCCACATTGTGTTCGGTTCGAGCGACGTATAACGGTAGATTCAGCTCCCCCTGAATGAAGAACTGCACCGATGCGGCGCGCAGGAACTCCCACCCGAAAACCCCGTCGCCGCTTAAACCTCCGGCGTACAGATAACTTCTTGTATCCCATGATCCTTCCGGATTGATGGCGCTGAACCACATAAAGTCGAACCCGGCGCCGCCGCCCAGATAAAATGACATCAACCCTCGTGGATCTTTGTAGTGCAGAAAATGAATGGCGAGTCCGGTGTCTCCGCCATAGTCGATGTGACCGCCCTCAGGATTGGAGCTGGCGGCTTTTTTTCCGACACCGATGCCGAGACCTGCCTGAACTTCCAACCCCCAACTCTCAAATCGGCCGCGATATCCGAGACCGAATTTCATTGGGTGATATAATTGGTACTCTCTGTCGACGCCGCCCTCGTTGTCGCCGCTGGTTTGGACCTGATTCACCTTTGCCAGGACCATCCTCGTACCGATATTCACGGTAAAGTGATTGCTGCCGCGTACCTGCTGTACATCGCGTTTTGAATCTGCGGTGAGTACGTTGTCTCTTTTGATAGTGGTGCTGATTGGAACGTCATTCAACAATGCCAGCACGGCACGTTCCGCAAATTGACTCAGTTCTGTAGCATACAGCTGGTCGACCCGTTCTTCCCGATTTGTCCCGCTGTAGCGAGCAAAGGCGGTCCAGCCTCGCTTCAGGGGATACAGCTCGACCGTGATGGTCTGATCACATTGGTTTTCAGTGGATGCGTATCCCGGTTCGTGGGTAACAAAGTGTTCGAACAATCGTTTCAAATACACCAGTGCGGTTTGGCCGTACGGCAGATTGTCGATTTCCGGGTCGAGAATGGTTTCGGAATCAACCATTTCATAGTTTGATCTGGCTGCGGCGAGTTCTTTTTCCTTCTGTGCGGTTTCTTCAGGAGCGGTTGACTTTGTTGCCGTCGGAGCTTCCGGAAGCGCGGGCGGACCAGGTAATTCGTTTTCGTTGTTCGGGGTCGGTGCAGCGGCATCGGTCCTATGGGGAGAGGAATCTGTGTCAACGGTATGGTGCTCTTCGTCTGTGTTCAACGTTTGAACGGTTCCGTTTTTCTTTGATTCGGCGGGGCCGGCTTCTTCGTTTTTTTTGCCGTCGGCCGGTTGTTTGTCGGGTGCATTTTGGGTTTCCCCTTTGGTTTCCTCTTGGGTTTTGATCAGCAACTCTGATTCATTATGTTCGATGATTCGAACACAAACGCCTATATCTTTTGCGTATCCGGGAAGAGACATTATGAATGCGATCGCGAAAAAGCTGAAGGCGGCGTAACGTTTAATGAACATTGTAAACTCCTTTACATACACGGGTGCACAGACCATGACCGTGTCGGCCGGTTGCGTGCGATTCCCTTGGTTGTTTTCGGAACGGGATTTTGCAACGGGTATGCCAATATTACGAAATGCCTCACAGCACTGTGATTCCCGGGGCAATGAGGTTGAAATGTGAAATTCAGATACAGTTCTGCGACAGGTGTCGAAACAGTGTGAATTGATTTCACGCCGGGCGGCGCCCGAGCGAAAGGGTGACATCTCAACAGAAATAAGGTACGAATAATGGATAGAAAGAAGCAGCAGGAGAATTTATGCAGGAGTGTCAGAATTGTCATCGGAGTGTCCCCCTTGGTTCAGCATTTTGTCCCGCTTGCGGCGCTTCCGTGAGCGAGAATTCAAACCCGTATCAGGCGTCAGACGCGGTGATTGATGCAGGGCCCATCGTTGTTGCACCGTTAGAGAGCGAAGACGCTGCGTATCAGATAAAATTTGGTGTCGGCGCCACCATCGGAGAAACATTTGATGCCCTGATTAACTCTCTGGGGCCGTTGATTCTGATTTCGCTGATTCCGTTTGTTCCCGCGGTGGTCATGACAATTATTGCCATCGGCGTGATTATTTCGATCGTGTTTCAGAAGTTTCCGCACATGATGGAGAATTTCAGCCCGGAGGCGTTGTTCGATCTGGTCGGTGGGCTGGGTGTGGGCGTGCTAATTATGACCGTTGTCTTTGTTATACTAGCGATGGTGTTTACGTTTCCGTCGTTTATGGGGCAAATTAAAATACTTGATGAAAAATCCAGATACGGTGAGCCGCGTACAGGGATATGGCAAACTTATATGCATGGGTTTCGTTATGTGCTTCCGATATTCGGGTTTGTTATTCTGGTTTACATCGCCATGGTGCTGTTGATGCTTCCCGTCGCGCTGTTCGGATCCTTGCCGGTTGTGGCGGTGCTGTATGTTGTCGCAATATTGGGTGTGTTGTCGTTTGTGGGAATTCGGTTCTGCGTAACGCTGCCGGTAATGGTGATTGAAGAGCTTCCCCTGTTCGCCGCTCTGGTGCGTTCCAACGAGTTGGTTAAGGGAAGAACCTGGAAAGTAATGGGCATTTACGGCGTATTTTTCGCGGTGATGATGGGAATCGGGATGGGAATGGGAATCGTCGGGATGATTCCGGTCATCGGACAGCTGGCCGGCCTGGCGATGCAGGTGTTGATGGCGCCGCTGCAGGCGGCGCTGATGTTTGCAATATATGCCGGTTTGAGAAGCAACTCCCCTGCTTTTTAACGTTTGAAGTCAACAAAGTTGATACTTGCCTCGGAATTTTTTATAGCTGTTATGTCTTGTAATTTATACGACGCGCACGGAGGAAAGTATGCGACACATTATGATATCAACCTTTTTACTGACAGCATGTATACTATGGACAATGGGCTGCGGCGGAGACAAATCGTCTGCGACACCCACCGATGGTGATCCGAAATCCGCTACCGAGAAACCCGATGTGGAAGCAACTCCCGAACAAGCAAAGACAGCCCAGGGCGTTCCGGGGAGAACGCTGTTGGTCACCCAGTCCAATTTTGCCAAGAATGACAAGGGAAAATATGTGGTTCCCGATTCCGGAGAGCTGCTTCTATTGACTCCGACCGATAATATCTGGAAGGCCGAGCGTATCAAAGATACAGAGTCGAATGTGTTTCACAAAGCCATTCAGTACGGAAAAGACGGTATCTTCACCATCGGCGCCAACAAGGCCATGCTGAAATTGTGGAAGAGAAACGGAAGCAAATGGGATTCCGAGACCATTTGGAACCCGACCTTCGGCGGCGAGCAGAATCGGCTGCGCGATTTTGAACTGGCGGATTTTGATAAAGACGGCACAGATGAACTGGCGATTGCCACCCATGACCAGGGCGTTGTGGCGGTTGCCTGGAATAAAGACGGCAAATGGGAAGTGCAGGAGATTGATCGCAAAGAAAACACATTTGTTCACGAAATCGAAGTCGGTGACCTCGACAAGGACGGCAACATGGAGATTTTTGCAACACCGTCTGAACCCAATACTGCATCCGGCGTCGATCAGGGGGGCGCGATTCTGCGATATGCGTGGACCGGTGAGAAGTTTAAGAAGTCTGAGGTGGTGAAGTATGACAAACGCCACATCAAGGAAATTCTGGTCGCCGATGTGGACGGCGACGGTACGCAGGAACTGTACGCCGCGCTCGAAGCTGAAATGGGGGCGAATTTCGCGATTGAGGTGCCCGTTGAAATCATGCGATACGATTATAAGGACGGAAAGTTTGAGTCGAAAAAGGTCATTTCTCTGAATGATCGGTTCTGCCGGTTCCTCACCGCCGGAGACGTGGATGGCGACGGCAAGACCGAATTGATAGCGGCCGCATTTTCGGCCGGCGTATGGGTGATGAATCTGGAAGGCGACGCGTATAAAGGGGAGTGCATTGACAAAAATTCCGGTGGATTCGAACATGCCGCCTACCTGGCCGACATGAACGGCGACGGTCAATTAGAACTCTACGTGGCGGATGACAACAGCGGCTCACTCCGTCAGTACACCTACAAAAACGGCGCCTATGAACCCAAAGTAATTCAAAAACGCCTCGTTCCCAAATCCGCCATGGTATGGAACATCACCGTAGCTGATCTGTAAAGATTCTCTTCAACTAAATTTTTATCTGCCAGGGAAATCGGTTTTATTCGCTCTGCGTCTCAAAATAGCATGCATGCACATGCATTTTATTTTTTTATATAAGAACGACAATTGAAATAACAGATGAACAACGCGCCCCGCTTGGGTATCTGGCTGCCAAGCGCAAACAGAAGGGATTCTCGTATCTGGTTAAGGAGGCGTTGGATGAGTATTTGAAAAAGCGAATGCGAGATGATGAGAAGATAGAACTCGCTTTGAAGATGCGGGGGGCATTGGATGCCGACGACGCCGAAGTGTTTCAGAAGGAGACTGCTTTCTTAAGGGGAACCTGGAGATGATCATTGCCGATACGGATGTGCTCACTGATTTTCTGATCTGATACCGATATTGACGACGAAGGCGGCAGCGATTCCGGTGGTTGCGGCTGCAGTACGATTGGTCGCAC
>JAFGXQ010000229.1 GCA_016936575.1 Deltaproteobacteria bacterium | reverse complement strand
GGAACTTCCTGGTATCGGAACGACGGATTATCCGCCACATTCATCCAGTCCACATACCACATGCAGCCCGAGAGAAGGTGTTCCATTCCATCTTGCGCAAACAGCGCTTCGCACATGCCTGCAACGCATTCCTTCAACACACTGTTTTCGGCGTCATATCCGTATGTGTTTGCGCATTGCGCCAAAAAACCGCCGAATTGTTGACCGAGTAACTGTGAGTCGGTAACGCCCCATTGGGTCGTGCAGCCGTCAAATGCACCTACGCCTCCGCCTGGAATCATTATGTCAAACTGATACGCTCCGCCCACCTGAGTCACGTCATAGCCGATATTGGTTGCCTGAACAATCATGGTTTTGCCCACCAAGCTGGCAGATCCGGCATCGAGGGTGTTTCCTTCCAACGACTGCTTGCTCCCGCCGTCGAACTCAAGCTGAAAACACTGGCCGCATGAGAACGCACTTCCCGCGTGTGTGGCCACGAAGCCGTACGAAAGCGTTTCACTCACGTTCCAGGGCGCCTGATTCCAGCAGGTAAACACCGCATCCGGGTTTGTCGGCTGATCACATCCGCTGGGTACACCCATCAGCCAGTCTCCCATATCGATGGTCAATTCTTCAATGGTATTGTTGTTGACGTCGCATGCCGGCGCCATATCATCGTCCACATTCTCCGGCCATGAACAGTGGGGCTTGCAGCAGTCCCAATACTTTGTGGAGAATCCCTGGCTTCCGCCGTTACCGATGGGAATATATTCTGTATCGCCTTCAACGCCGGTGTCTGTGCCGGTGTCCGTATCGGCATCTGTATCGGCATCGCTGTCTGCGTCGGTATCAGCGTCGGTGTCCGTATCGGTATCCGAGTCGGCGTCTGTATCCGAATCCGTATCTGTGTCAGCGTCCGAATCCGCATCCGTATCTGTGTCAGCGTCCGCATCCGCATCCGTATCTGTGTCAGCGTCTGTATCCGTATCTATATCTGTGTCAGCGTCCGTATCTGAATCGGAATCAGTGTCCGTATCCCCATCGGTACCTGTATTCGCCGTGTCGCCAGAACTCCCTTGGCAGCCGGTCAAACTTGCACAAAAAAATAAAGTAAGTAAGTAAATAGTGCGCATTATTATTTTGCCTCCTTTAATCCATCCTATTTTGGGTTTACATTGATGCATGACACTATAACGGTTTTCCGCGGGTTTACACAACAAAACCGATTCAGGGTCGCATCTGTATGTATCAAACAGCGGTAAACAAACGGTGCGCCGGAACAAGAAAGAAAGGTGAGATGCAACCGTTTTAATTCGGCAGCTACTTGGTATCCAGCACTTCTCTTACTTTTTTTGCAAAATCATGAGATGAAAATGGTTTGGAAATAAACGGCACGCCCTCATCCAATACCCCGCGACGACCAATAATATCAGCGGGATAACCAGACATATACAGATATTTTATCTGGGGAAATGCGGATCGAAATGAGGTAACCACTTCTTGCCCGCTCAAACCCGGCATAATGACATCGCAAACAAGCAAATCTATTGAACACCTCATGTTTCGAGCTGTTTGTAGTGCATTGGTTGGGTCAGTTGTGGCGTACACCGTATAGCCCTGGTTTTCCAGCATGCTGGACAACATTTGTTTCATTGCCTCATCATCTTCCACTACAAAAATTACTTCTTGCCCCCGGAATTCATCTACGTTGTTTGACTTCGTGGAAACGGTTGGCGAATGAACAACGTATTGAGGCAAGTAAAGTGAAAAAGAGGTCCCCTGATTTTCAACGCTGTCCACTTCAATGTGCCCTTGGTTTTGCATGATGATCCCATGCACAGTGGAAAGCCCCAACCCGGTGCCTTTACCGAGTTCTTTGGTGGTGAAAAACGGTTCAAACAGTCGGTTCAATGTGTTTTCATCCATGCCGCTTCCCGAATCTGTAATAACCAGTTTCACAAATGAATCGATTCCTTCAGACAACGGATTCATAAATACATGTCGTTCAAAAAACGACGCGTCTGCATCAAAATTTTGGGTCGAAATCTCCACCCGTCCAATGCCGTCGATAGCATCTCGAGCGTTGGCACAGAGGTTGGTCATAATCTGGTCGATTTGGGTGGGGTCCATTCGAATCATTCGTAAATTTCTGCCTGGGTGCCAGGCCAGTTCGATTTCTTCTCCCAGCAGCCTGCGCAATACGCGAAGCATTTGTTCAATTACTGTGTTCAGGTCCAGAACTTTTGGGGTAATCGGCTGCTGGCGAGCGAAACCGAGCAGTTGGCGAGTCAATGCTGCAGAGCGCTCTGCGGCATCCAGAATGCCTTCGAGCAGTCGCGTTTGGGGATGGTTGTCGGGCACATCGCTCAATGCGAGTTCCGCATTTCCTAAAATCACACCGAGCAGATTGTTGAAATCATGCGCAATGCCCCCGGCCAGACTGCCGATGGTTTCAATTTTTTGGGCCTGAGCCAATTGGATATGCAGTTTTTCTTTTTCCTGGGCAGCGGTTTTCTGTTGGGTAATGTCGTGGGTGAATCCAATGGCCGACACACACGTTCCACTTTCGTTAAAATGCAGTTCCGCCTTTTCGCGCACCCACTTGGTTCCGTCATCGGTCAATACCCGGTGTTCAATATCGTACGGTTGATTGTTCAGCGCACGCTGCCATTGGGCGTTTACGTATTCCCGATCGTCTGGATGAACACATTCAATAAAAGATTGATATGACAACGGCGTTCCGATGGGCAGCCCGAATATTCGATAATTTTCTTCTGTCCACTGTATATCATTTTTTTCAACATCCATCTCCCATGTGCCGAGATGCCCCATCTCCTGCGCTCGTTTTAAAAAATACCGCTCCTTTTCGAGGGTTCTAGCGTAAGAATCTCGGTTCACCAGCACTTTCTGAAAAAACATCAGTATCATGAAAACTGCTGTCAGCAGTTCCAGCATGGCACCCAATAGATACCCCCAAGGCGCCAGAGAATCGATTCCCCGGGCAAACGGATAGTCTATCTTGTGAAGCCCCCATACAATGAACAGAATTCCAAGTATTTTTTGGTAACCGTTGTGCTCAAAGTCGGCTCGAATGAATATCACGCCGGTCCAGATATAAATAGCACCCAGGAAAAAAAAAACCGGAAGGCTCCAGATGAATTCCGCTGAAAATTCAATCACCCAAAAAATGGTGTACAAAGAAAAGAGAATCGCCAGCGGTTTCAATCTGAAAGGCAACCGGCGGCCCAGAAAATCGTATGCCCCCCACAGTAAAAATATTCCGCTGTACAGAGAACAAAGTTGATTCATCAATAATGAAATCTTGTCGAACGGTGAAGGCGGTTGCGAGATGTACCAAAGCATAAAACCGAAACGGATCGCATACAGCACCCATCCCGCAGACCAGATCACCAGAAACTTCTGTTTTTCCGCGCGGTAGATCAGTAAAAAAGTAACCGCCAGAAGTGCCGTTCCAGAAAGGCTTGCCAAAATCGATGGAAACAGCCAGTTCATAAGCGCCCTTGTCGCTCCTTGTTACAGATGGTGGAATTTTATTCATATATAATAGAGTCGATAATTGGGGGTCCGTCAAGGTGAGAGAAACACAAAAACGCCGGAACGGCATGAAGATGTTTTTCCGGTTCGAAAGCTTCAATCTACACGTTCTGATGGATTTTTACGGCGATAAATGAGTTTTTCCTGAACATGGATTCCCTTTGACAGTAAAATACCAACCTAAGATGAATGAATCATTCAACCCAATTGCTTTGCCCCGGGCTTTCCACGATTGCCCGGCAGGAGGAATCCGATGATTTCGAAAATTTTTTTTCTCATGGTCTGTGCGTTGCTGATCTCCTCTTGCGGCAAGGGTTCCAAGAGCACTTCGGATGGCGACACCACCCATCCTGGTGACTCCGACTTTGTTGACCCCTGCGAAGACGTGACGGCCTGTCAGCAAGGAGACGGCTGTTGCCCCGAGGGATGCACCGGCGAGAACGATGACGACTGCATTTGCAGTTACACAATAGACATCTCCACGCCCGCCGCTGTTTTTCGGTCGACTTTTGAATCCGGCACCACGGAGCCGGACGTCTCGGTAGGCACCTCCCCGGAGCTCCTGGCGCTACAGAGCGGAGGCGAGCTTGTCGCCGTGGAGAATCCGGCGCCCGATGTATGCAATCCGTCGGCTTATGTGCTGCAAGCCACAACGCCCAGCGGCTATACCCGCGCCGAGTACCAATCGCCCAGGTTCCCCACCCTCAACCACGGCTATATTTACACGTGGCGTGAATATATTCCGGTCAACTTCTACGATGACATTACCTTGAGCTGGCAGGCGCGCGCCCAATGGAAAACGTGGCCATGCGGCTCGGAACAACCCACAGACGTTGCCGACCAACTCTGCGGTTCGGGCGGGATATTCAACGATTTTGACATCAACGGACACCTCGGTACATTCCGTTTCAGGACCCTTCCCGACTGCAACAACGTACTGGTTTCAACGGCCGACTTCCTCGGAAAATGGAGCACTTACGTGATTGAAGTCTACTGGACGCAATCGAACGACGGCTACTATCGCGTATTTCAAAATGGCCGACTGGTTGCACACGAGACCGGCGTCAAGACTTTATATGACGGCTTCGTGGAAGGGGAGTGCGACCTTTATTTCGCCGGTGGCATCTACAATACATGGGAGTCCGACGATAGAGAACGCATCACCGCCTACTTCGACGACTACGCCATCTTCGACCTCGAAGCCGGCATCGAACTGGGCGATGTGTGCCCCACCTGCGCCGCCCAGACAGAAGTGGATTCAGCCTGCTTGTTCGATGATATCCTCCCCATCGTTGATAACGAACTCATCATCAGTGACTTTGAAAATTCTTGTGACTGGAACGTTGGAACGTTGGACTCAGCAGAAAAAGTCGAAGGCAACACCTCTCTGCGCTGGGATCACGAACTGGAGACGTGGCTGGAAATGACCTTTCCCGCCGGCGTGTCCATGCTCGACTTTTCAAACAACAGAAGCGCCACCGATTCTTTGTCCTTCTGGGTCCACAACAACCTCGAGGAACCGGACAACTCCATGGTGCTTCTCCTGTATAGTGCGAATCCCGACACGGACGGTGATGATTACTACTCTGTGCGGGTTGCGTTCGATTTCACCGGTTGGAAACAAATCGTCGTATCTCGCAGCGAGATAGGCGTTGTGCGAACCCCCCTGGGCTGGGATCAAATCGATACGGTTATGTTTTCAATCTATGGATGGGACACAGTTGCCAATCCGGAGCGAGTGGTTCACCTCGACGATATGAAATTCACAGACACCCCATGAAGGTAGCTGTTTGTAGTGTAGTCTACGGGGTGCGACCCCCAGTCGTCCAGTCTCCAGTCGTCTTCGCGTCAACTCCGTCAATTCCGTCCTTCTGTCCTTCTATCCATTCCGTTTTTGAAGGGGCCTGAAACAGATTTTCGACGAAGCGGCCATTTATATTAATTGAGTGTAAAAATTTATCGAAAGGATAACGCAATGAGAAGCAATATTCATTTCAGGCTATGTATTCTGTTCGTGGGCGTTTTTTTAATCATGGGATGCTCAGACGATGTACCGCAAGACAATGCATCCGATGGGGGCACGACAGACGGAGATGCGGACAGCGATGCGGATGGCGATGCGGACAACGATAATGACAGCGATGCGGATGGCGATAGTGACAGTGATGCGGATGGGGACACCAGCAGCGGGTGGTACTCCGATGAGTGCGTTGTCACCACATGCCAGGGGCACATTTACCAATGCGGGGATTGCCTCGATAACGATGGTGACGGCAATATCGACTCAAGAGACACGAATTGCCTAGGCCCATGCGACAACAACGAAAGCGGATACAACATGGAAATTCCGGGGGGAAACAATCAGCCGTGTATGCAAGAGTGCTATTACGACCAAGACGGCGGGTCGGGTAATGACGATTGTCACTGGGACCATCGTTGCGATCCGCTGCAGCCGGAGGAAGTTTCGGGTTGCGCCTATTTGGGCGGGTGTCCCGCATGCGATTGTGATGGCTGGTTGGATTTCCAATCGCAGGCCTGCCTGGATTTTTGCGGTCCCCTCACACCCAATGGTTGCGACTGTTTCGGTTGTTGTCAGCTGGGTGGTACAGATGAATGGCGTTTCCTAGGCACGCCGGGATGCTCGGTAGATAATATAGAATCATGTGACCTATGCACGCCCGTGGGCTCCTGTCTAAATGATTGCGGCCGCTGCGAACTCTGCCTCGGCAAAACCACCATTCCGGACGATTGCTTTACCGGTTGGGACACCGACATCGACAGCGATCCCACCAACGATGACACCGATACGCCCGACTATCGATGCGCCGCCAATGTGCAACCCTGTGGGCTCGAATCAGATTTGCCCTGTCCAAATGGACAGTATTGCATTACCGGTTGCTGTCAGGGCACCGTTGCGGAATAGCGTTCTTTACGCATTCTTTCCAACAACACAAGTTACAAGATGATTGAAGTGAATATGGTTTTCGGCTTATTGCTGGTCGATTTGTTCCTGAACCGCCGTTAGGCGAGCACTCCACCATTGGGTTAATTTGTCCGCCGCAGTTTGCGCTGTTCCATTTAAGTACGGATCGGCTTCCAGGTTTCCCCCCGCCACATCCACAGCGTTCGTCAATTCTTCTTCAACGACTGACAAGCTATTCGACGTGGAAACCAGTTCTTGCATCATGGCAACATAGTCTTGCGACCACGTGGGGAACAACGCATCTGTATACCAGCTGACACCGCCGGGTACTGTTCCGGTAAACACGTTGAAATTACTGTTCATTGCGGTATCCAAATCCCAAGGAAAGTACACTCTAGGCAGGAACGCTTCGTTGATGCCCCAATCGTAGTAATAGTAGTTATTATCTTTCAACAGAGGTCCATCTGTATTTGCCATGAGCGCATTCACCGCACCGAATTTCAGCATCTGTTCAATATCTAAACGATCGGGCAGTTCTGTTTCAAGGACATCCGCCGTCGGCGCGGCGCATCCATTTACGCCAAAGAAGCAAAAATAGTCGGCATAGGGGTCAACGAGGCCATCTGTTTCGTGGGTTTTTAACCCGTCTCCGATGGAACCGCTTTTTTTGTATAACCAACCAGTGTCATCGCCCAGACGCGTGATTAAAAATCGTTTGTCAACTTGCTCGACATTTATGAATGCGCCCAATCGTTCACCATTGACATTGACATTTACAAACGAAGCGCGGCATGACATCACGCAGGCACGGCTCATCAGCCGCCATGCCAGATACTCAGAAAGCAGCGTCTCAATATCGGCATTGTCTTCGGTTTCTCCCTCGCTGACGCCGTTTTCAAAACTCAACTTTTTCAGCGTATGATATTCCTGGTCATCGACTTGCTGATTCATATCAATTTTTAATCCCACTTTATTACTGCCGCCGGAGCGTTTTTTTCGCACGCCCACCGTAATTGGCGTTTCGTCGCCACAGGAAAATTCGGCGGGGTAATAAGTGAACTCAGGCCCGGGGTCTTGAAGCAAGGCGTTCCAATCGTTTTCGTTTATTACGATGTGGTAGTCCAGCACCTGTCCGGGGTTAAACACCCCATCACATCCAAGCGCATCAGAGAGTCCGTCATTTACGATTGCCGGGCAAGACGATTCGATCACTG
Source organism: Deltaproteobacteria bacterium (assembly GCA_016936575.1). Taxonomy (GTDB): domain Bacteria; phylum Myxococcota_A; class Polyangia; order JAAYKL01; family JAAYKL01; genus JAFGXQ01. Next base: position 5,373 of record JAFGXQ010000229.1, on the reverse strand, counting down.
CTTCCGTCACATCGTCAATAATTGATATTACAGGATCATTTTCAGGTGCGTCTGATGAAATATCGCTATCGGTGTTAGATAGAGCTGATGATTCTGTACCGGTATCGTTTTCAACAGTTGTTATGGAATCTTCATCGGTACTTCTGGTGGCACTGCTACTACAGGCGTATCCTCCAAATAACAATATAGTAATACCTACAAAATAAAGAAAATGATGATGCATAACCCCTTTCCTTTCCATAGCCGTTAGGCAAGTTAAATTCCGCCGTGCGAAAACAACGATTCAATCTTTAAATGGCCGGGCATTAAAAAAGATGTGTGATTCGAAACAGTATTTTAATTTGTCGGCCATTTATAGACGGGGATACGGATCTCTTTGCGAAGGAAAAATGAAAAAAAAACGAACCAGGAGGATTATACAATGAAACTACTTTTAATACTTTCTATCTTACTAACTTGTGTTGTGCTTTTCATGCCCATGGGTTGTTCGGATAGCGGCGATGGTGAAAACAGTACGGCCACGGATACCGACGCGGACACGGATACAGATACAGATACCGACGCAGACACCGACACAGACACGGACACGGACACGGACGCGGATACCGACACAGACACGGACGCGGATACCGATGCGGATACAGACGCGGACACGGACGCGGATACAGACGCGGACACGGACGCGGATGCGGATACCGATGCCGATACCGATGCGGATACGGATGCAGACACGGATGCAGACACGGACACAGACGCAGATACTGACACGGATACGGACGCAGATACCGACGCAGATACCGACACGGATACGGACGCAGATACCGATACCAGTTCTGATACCAGTTCAGATACAGTGTCTCTGGCTGACCTTTGTACTTATGACTGTGTCGACATGATGGATTGTAGTCCCGCAGCAGGAGATGCCTTTCATATGAATTTGACCTGCGAAGGAGATTTGATTTGTTGCGAACATGCGGCGAGCGATACCGAGACCGGCACAGTGGTTGATACCGAACCGGCCGACACAGAAACATCCCCGGTAACCGACACAGCCCCCCCCTGTTCGTATGAATGCGTTTCAGTAACGAGTTGCAACCTGGGATTCGGAGATATCCGTCATATGGATGAGAGCTGCGGGGAAGGTCTTGTTTGTTGCGAAGTTGCAGCGAACTAATTTACGTTTAGAAGAGGATGATCCTTAAGTCCATCATCTAAATCCATAAATTCACCATTGTGTTTTTCTCCAATCCCATCTTTTTTGTATCATCTAAATACTATGTTTCTGCAAACGTGTACAGAAGTCGCACTTTTCTCAAAACAATAACCTTATAAAGAAATCGCAGGAAAAAATCGCAGGAAATTCAAACGGGATTACGCATCGGCGGCCATCTATAGGACATCACAACAATCGCAATGACCATTGCGGAATGACAAAAGGAGATTCTATGAAAAAAATGTTCGCGATGATGATAGGCTTGTTACTTGTTTCATGCGTCGATGGCGCAGAGAAGGTAACTGAATCACTAACCATGCAGGCCAACGCCGCTCTCGGAGATATGGAGGCCGATGATGCGTCAATGGTAGATGCCTGCGAAACAGCGGTCGCCGCATGTATTGATAGCGAAGAAGATGCTGCGGCGTGCACCCCATTACAAACGGAATGCCAAAGCATGGATGAGCGTTTGGAAGCGTTGCGCGAACCAGTCGTAAATTGCTGGGAGAATGTGTTGACATGCGCCCAGGAAGGAGATGCGGACTGTGAAACAGAAGCGGAGGACTGTGAGGATTTGGATGCACCCTATGATCGAAGTCGGGTACCTGTCGTCGCATGTTCATCCGGCGTGGAAGCCTGCCTGAATGCGACGGAAGAAGCGGAAGATGCGTTATCCATTTGTGAAGAACAATCCGCTGAATGTGATCAAGTGGCTTCCGCTGCGATTGCTGGGTTGCTTTCCCTTATCGCTGCGGGCGCCGACGGTGAGGAAATCAGCCAGTACGCTACAGAGATGATGCCGTCTGATATGGAGACGGCAGACGAAGACGATATCGAAGAGGACGAAGATATCGAAGAAGACGAAGATATTGAAGAAGACGAAGATGTCGACGAAAACGAGATAGAAATAGTCGACGAAATCGAAGTCGACACAGATGAGGATAACGTCGACCCAACTGATATTATATAGAGACAGAGGAACTGTTTTAAATAGTTGATGTCATATTTGACATCTTGTATTTGCACTTGGAACGAGTTAGCCTACGGGCATGAATTATCACTTATGCAGTGTAATCATTATTGTGCTTACTACTTATTTTGTCGTTCCATGCAATTGTTCAGCCCAATCTCCATTGGCAGAATCATCGGTTAAATGGAGCCTCCCTGCCGAGTGCGGTGATAGCGCAGATGTGCTGAAAGGAGCCACAGCCATCTTGCAAAATCATTCCGTTATTTCGTCCCAAAAACGCATCACCGGAAAAGTCGTTGCCAACGACAATAGTTGGGTAGTGCATATGTCCGTGACAGATGAAAACCAAACCTATTCACGTATTGTGAGTGTACACACTTGCCAAGCCGTTTTAGAGGTCTCCGCGTTACTTACAGCCTTGGCGGTGGACCCCGTTGGTGTGTTGGGGTCGGATGATCCAAACCTTCAGTCCGACATACAACAGCTGACAGATATGTCCACTTCCAAGGACGAATCCGCGTCGTCTCCTCGTCCCGACGCCCCTACAACCGCATCCAAGGATAAATCTGAATCGAAACAGCTCTCGCCGCAGCCCCCTGACATTGCGCACGATGAGCGTATCAACATCGAAGACGATGACAACCGTTGGCTAGACGAGGTGTTGTTTTTGGGAGGCGTGGGATTGGCGTTGGAAACAGGCATTACCGCGCCGCTTAGACCCGGCGCAGCGGCATGGGCGGATTTGCGATTTCATCGTGTGTTTGTAGAAACCATGGCGTATTTCATCCCAGAGACCACGCTTTCGGTATCTAATTCTTCGTCGACTGACGCAGAAAATATAAAATGGTCCACAACTTCAGTGGTGATTTCGGTGTCTGCCGGTCAACAGTTTGACACCAACAGAATCACGTTGGGGTGGTCACTTGGAATGAACGGTATTTACATTCGGGCGGCATCGGTCGGGGTGGTCGCGCCTCGTAACACCAGTATTTGGGTCGCGGCCACCAGCATCGGTGCAAAGCTGCGATGGCGATTATTTAAGGCCGGCGGTGTTTTTTTTGACCCCGGACTTCAAGTACTATGGTCAAAACCGAATTTTTCCATTGAGGGCATCGGTGTGATACAACAGTCCTCCAGGGTGGCTGCTTTAGGCATGGTCGGACTTTTTTTAAAGTGGGGAAAACGGAAATAAGTATTTGTGGCCATGTATATGTTGATGACTATGATATGCTCCATCGCAGCCCTTTTTCAACGAGTTCGTTTTCCTGAGGTGAAAGCAGCGGATGCAGATTATTCAAGAAGCTTCGTCGCGGTGTATAGAGACCATTTTGAATTTGTCTGGCGCACGGTACGTTCGCTTGGGGTCCCACCTGAATTGGTGGATGATGCCACCCAGGAAGTCTTTATTATCGTGCACCGCAAATTGTCCGGGTTTGTACCGGATGCCCCCATTCGAAATTGGATTTTCGGCATTGTCCGTCGCGTGGCCAAAGATTTTCGGCGCGCTAAAAATCGACGCGGAGTAGCTGTTCCCGTCGATGAATCCAAATTGGGTGCGGATACTCGGGATCCATATATAAAGGCCACTCAGAATCAGGCACTGCGGCTGGTAATGTCTTTTGCCGATACCCAAGAAGAAGAGTGGCGCGCCATATTTATTTTGTCAGAATTGGAACAAATGTCGGGTCCGGAGATTGGCAAGGTGATGAATATGAACGTCAATACGGTGTACACTCGACTACGTAGTATCAAAGCTCAATTGTCTGTATACATTTCGGATCATGCGGGCAGCGAAGGAGGGGTTCTCCATGAATGACCAACTGACGCAAAAAATTCTGGACGAAGCGCGTGCGTCCTTAGACCCGACCTCAGCAGATCGCAGTCGTGTGGAACGGCGGTTGATGAGTGCCATTGGTGCGGCGACCGTAATTACCGCTGCCGGCGCGGGCGCGGCAAATACCGGCGGGTGGCTGACGAGTGTTTTTGGAATTTCGGCCACCGCGGCATCGGTGTTGAAAATTGCCGGAAGTGCATTGTTGATCAGCGGTGTTATCACGCTCACCGTCGTGGGGACCACTTCACATCAAAACGATAATACCGCGATAAAAAATGAAAGTGCGTCAACGTCGGGAGGGGGTGGTGACCATGACGCCAAAAAAATTATAAGAGCCGATGCGCCGTCAAATTCGGTAATGCCTATCGAAAGCGGTCACGCTCCATTAAACGAAGATGCTACGAATACACCGCAGCTGCCCACGCCGGCTCCCATTGTAAAAGGGGATAATGCGCAGCTTGTTTCTGCGCCGACGAAATCATCGCATACCGTGCATGCCGCGCCTCGAAGAGTGAGCGCTCCAATGAATTCGTTGACGCCCTCAAGCCCGAACGATGACGCGCTTTTGATGGAGATAGCCCTGCTCAAAAATGCGTCACAAGCACTCCAAAAGCAGGAGTATCAGCGTGCGGTTCAGTTGCTCAGAAATTATCCAATCCAGTTTCCAACGGGGACCATGCGTCAGGAGCGAGATGGACTGTATATATCAGCGTTGTGCGGCGCCGGACAACTGGAAGCCGCCCAAGAAGCGGATCGTCAATTTCGTTATCGCTACCGCAAGCCACCGATGATGTTCGACATTGCACCGCAGTGTTCCGCGTCGGCAAAAGAGCAGGCGGAATGAGCAGTTTGTTGGTGAGGCACAGTCAATCCGAAATGGAGATGTCTTTTATCTGGGCTCTGGGGATTCTTTTCGCCGTTGCCGCAGGGTGTCAGGATCCGCTTGTTAATATTGGGTCCACGTTGGTAGACACGGGCGATACGTCAGAAAACGCCACAGATGAGGACGACATTGATGACGATAATGATACCGGGTGCCCAAATAATATCTGCAGCACGGCAACCGACAACGAAGAAGACTGTTGGGAACACTGGCCGGCCGAAGAAGCGGTGCCGACGGTTTGGAATGAGATGAACGATTGTCAATCTGTCGGAGAGGCATGCTCGGAGGACACGGATGCCTGCGGCGAAAACGCCACCTGCGATGTGAATAACGGTGTCTGCGTGCCGCTGCGAGAAACAACGGATGGCGTCGGTGCTCGATGCAATGAAGAATATCCGTTTTGGGTTGCCGAACTCTGCATGTCGTTCCCGGAAGCCTCGTGCTATTGTTTGGGGGAAGGCGCAAAGCTGATT
>JAFGXQ010000228.1 GCA_016936575.1 Deltaproteobacteria bacterium | reverse complement strand
CCCACCAATCGGGTTTCTCCGGCTTTTTTACCGCGCACATAAGAAAACACCTCATCTCCGCACTTAAATACCACGTACGGAATAATCTGTTTCAGCGACGGATCCGACTCCGCGTCGATTCGCAAATGAAAATGATTATTGCCCGCCTTCAGAATTTCATTCATGTATTTTTCGGTATCCACGCTGGTACCGTTGAAATATCCGAGCTCATCGAACAGCGTTTTAGGAAACACTAAAACTTTTTCGCCTTTGTATTTATCCATATGCACCTCAGGGTATGAAATTGGAATTAATGTATTGATTTTGAATGGTTTTAATCCGATAAACCTTTCGTTACACAAGGTGCTACGTTACATGACGAGATTGTTAAGTCAATACGGACGGCGCGGTTTTCCAGTCGGAACAACCGTGCTTTTATAGTTCACATTGTGGGAATCTCAGGTGTTATCTTCATAGACGCCTACAAACGTCAGGCAAATAGAGGGAAAATGAGACAGATATTCATACTTATCGCTTTATTGATGCTGCTTCCTGTAACAGCGGCGGCAGAGGACAGTCGGTCGTATCACGCCTACGGACTGCTCATCGGCAGCAACCGGGCGGGGAGTGGACAGAGCCGGCTACAGTACGCGCATCGGGACGCGCGACGCATGGCCGGCGCACTACAGGATGTGGGCGGTTTCAAATCCAACGATTTAGATGTGTTGCTTGACCCGGACAAATGGCAGGTGCAGCAGGCCCTCGACAGATTCGAGCAGGAGCTGAAAGCACATGCCGAACGGGGTGAAAAAACCATGTTTGTGTTCTATTATTCGGGACATGCGCGTTCCACCGGATTGAATCTGGGGTCCGATATATATCCGCTCTGGGAGCTGAAAAAGCGGTTGAAGAAACTGTCGTCCACGGTGACCATTGTATTGCTTGATGCCTGTCAGACCGGCGCCATTTCGAATGTGAAAGGGGTGCAGCCCACCTCTGATTTTTCATATAACTCTGTTGATAATCTCAATGTCTCCGGTATGGCGGTCATCGCGTCAAGTTCGGGAAGCGAATTGAGCCAGGAGTCTGAAAAGCTGAAAGGCTCGTACTTCTCGCACCATTTTACCGTGGGGCTGCGCGGCGCCGCTGATAACGACAAAAACGGCGTGGTTACGTTGGCTGAGGCGTACAATTATGCGTATCATCGCACGTTGAGCACCACCGCCCAAACGGCTGTCGGAAAACAGCACGCCACGATGGAAATGAATTTCAAAGGAAAAGGCGACATGCCCATTTCGTGGCCGGGAGATTTTACCACCAATCTATGGATTCCCGAAAGCGTGGAGGGCGACATTCTGCTCACTCATGTGCAAAGTCAGACCGTGGTGGCGGAGATTCGCAAAGTGAAGGGGCAGGAATACGTGGTCGCCATACCGCCGGGGCGGTACGAAGGGTTTGTGCGACTGGCCGGCAAACGGGCTGCCCGGTGTGATATGCAAATCGGCAGTGGTGTTAAAAATGTAATGAAATTAAATGGTTGTGAGTTCTTTACCTTGCAGAACGAACAGGCCAAGGGACGAGAAGTGGTATATTCGGTGGCCAAACCGGAGATACCGCGTCGCAGGGAATACATCATGGCGGAGTTTCACGTAGGGTATTTCGGTGCCGGGGCATCGCCGTACACTCGGCGATTGGAAGATTTCGATTACAACGGGTTGGATTCCAGCCGGCAGTTCGGCGGCGCGCTGGGAATTGTAGCATCGCCCTTTCCGTATTTATCGGTGGGTTTTACAGCGGCAACCATGGATCATCGCAATGGGACCAGTAATTTGACCTCGCTGGAAAAAACAGTTTCGTGGAGCAGTTGGCGTGTCGGCGGATTTCTGCGGGGAAATCTGATTCATGGGCGTGCGCTGTTCGTTCCCTACGTTCAGTTCGGCGGGGGGTACGCGAAAGCGCAATTCCACCTTGATGTCGATAACAGCTACGGGAGTACACAGACCGACGAGTCGTTTTCCGGTGCGTATGTATCGGGCGGCGGCGGCGTGCAGATGAATGTATTGCGCTGGTTCGGCCTCACCCTGCTTCATGTGGAATACACCTGGGCGCAATTGGTCGAGATGACTGTGGCACCCCTTGATGAAAAGCATCAGAACGGTGGTGTCTCGATTTTTACAGGGGTGCGTTTTGGGTATTAAAGTTAAATATCATAAAATATTGCATAATAATATAATATTATTTGTGTTTTTATTTGTATTTTCTACTGATTCAGTTGGCTGCTCTGAAATGAAGAGTGCCGATGCCGATAGATCGCCCGGAACGAATAACGACGAATCTTCTGCGCCGTATACCCCCGCCGACTTTTACCGGCAGTGCAGCGATAGCCGATGCGAATTCAGCCTTTTCGAAGGAGAGCGAATCGTTCAGGGGGTGGCTACGTGGCACCCTTCGGATACCGGCTTCCAGATCGTTGGAGACCCTGCGGTGATTTCGGTAATTGACGATTATGCCGCGCATCCGGAGGTTCCGGTACAATGTTATTCTGTTCGTATACTTGGCCGATGGAACGAAGAAACCAGCGTGTTTTTTGACGTCGATGCGGAGTACGGCATTTTCGGCATTAGTGCGGCCGAGGAGGGCGACACGGATTCGCTCTTGAATGACGCGTGGGAAGGGCGTTTTCATTACGAAAAAAGATTGCCGGCCAATGACTGGGAAGCGGTAGGGTTTCAGATTCGGACACTGGCGCATCGGGGGCAAATGACCTTTTCGGTACGCAAAATCGGTGTTGGCGAACCGCTGTTTTATTTGATTGAAGTGGATGGCGAAAACAGTTGCGGCGCCGATGCAATACAGGTGGATGAATAAATGTGTAATCGTATGAAGATATTCGCTTTTGTTTTTGTAGCCATCGCTGTTTCCTGCTCTGCCGAGATGGCGGATGGAACGGTAGCGTTAGATTCATTAGATACTGATATGGAAGATGATCGGCATTACACACCGACTGATTTTTTCAAGCAATGCACCGGGGATGCATGCGGTTTTTTACGGGAGCCCACCGAAGCGTTGCGCCAGGGGGTGCCCACGTGGCATGCGGGGGATTCCGGATTCACCTTGAAAGGCGTTCCCGCAGCATTGGTCGCAGTCGATGAATTCGCCGCGCATCCGGATGTACCGGTGCAATGCTATCAGATTCAGATATTGGGTAAGTGGGATGCGACAGCAGGTATTTCCATAGAAATGACAGGTACTTACGGTGTATTCGGTGTAACGGAAAGCGAATTTATACACCCGGAATCGCTTCCGACTGATCTTCCTGACGGCGAACATGTGCTGACGGTTCCATTGTCCGATTCGGATTGGGGGTTGCAGCAGTTTGAAATACACACGTTGGCCTATCGGGGCAAATTGGAATTTTCGTTGAAAAAGGAAGGCGAGGGGGAAGCGCTGTTTTATCTGCTGCAGGTGGATGGTCGGAACCGTTGTTCTTCCGAGGCTCTTGAAGTGGACGGTGTGCGATGAGGGGGATGGTCTTCCGATTCGGTGTGTTGGTCGTGGCACTCGCAGCGTTTGTAGCCACTGCATGTTCCGAGGACGGCAATGAATTGTATGCGGCCGCTTCTGACGGCGATGCCGATGGGGATGGGTTTTATACACCAACCGATTTTTATCGCCAGTGTACCGATGCGCGCTGCGAGCTGAACCTCACAGAAGGGGAGCGCATCGTGCAAGATGTACCCACCTGGCATGATGTCGATACAGGGTTTCGACTGGATGGGGATCCGGCTGTTATATCGACGATTGATGAATATGCGGCCCATCCGGAAGTGCCGGTTCAGTGTTATGTGATTCAGATTTTGGGCAGGTGGGGCACTGATGTGTCGGTGACGTTTGAGGCGAGCGGCGAATACGGTGTTTTCGGGATGAGCGCCAGGGAAGAGTACGAATCATATGTGGATCCGAGCACCATATTTGAAGGAGAGTCGTTTTTTTCAAAACCGCTTCCGCACAACGACTGGCAACTGCAGACGTTTGAATTGAAAACGTTATCGCATCGTGGACAATTGGAATTTTCATTGCGAAAAAGCGGTGCGGGCGAGGCGTTGTTTTATTTTGTCGAAATCGATGGAAACAACGACTGCTCAGAAAAGGCAATAGCGGTGGATTAACATCGGATGGATATTTATCAACGATACGGACCGGCGTTAATTCGCAAATGTACCCGGATGCTCGGAAGCGTCGAGGACGCGGAGGATATTGTGCAGGGATTGTTTTATGACTTGCTGAAAAAAGGGAAAACCGATGTGGATTTACCGTATCTCTATCGCGCGTCCACCAATCGATGTCTGAACATGATTCGGAATTCGAAAAAACGGGCCAATCTGCTCAGCACGCAGGCCAAAGTGACAGCGCAGCACAATGTAACCCGCACAGATGAGCCTTCCGCAGATCGGGATTTGTTGGAGAAGGTCATACAGAAGCTGGACAAGAAGTCCAGGCAGATTCTTGTGTATCGTTTTTACGATGATATGACGCAAGAGGAGATCGCGCAATTGACAGGATATAGCAGAAAAACCATTGGCAAGAAACTGCAGTTGATCCGCAACACAGTCATTTATTTGTCTGAAGGGTCGGGGCTGCAGGCCGGTTTTGGAGGTCACTCATGATGGGTTCCAATTGTACCGGTGCACCGCTTTCGTGGCTTCTCATGGAGCAGTACCATCTGGGGGAACTGCCCAACGATGAGATGAGTCGCGTGAAGCAGCATCTGGAAAGTTGTCCAGGCTGTGCGCAATGTATGGATTCTATTGAGAATTCATCTGTGCAGCTCAAGCCGTTGCCGCCGCTTCCCGAGAGCCGCCTTGGGGAATTGTGGAATATATTCGGTGACCATTGGAAGATGGGTGTGGGGGTGGCTGCCGCCGCCGCCGCGTTGACCATCGCCGTTTTATTTGTGGGACCGACAACGACCGCCACCTCATTGCCGCCGGCATCCATGGGGTACAAGGGGGGAGATTTGGCCATCGGACTCTCGCGGAGCAGGGACGGTGCGGTGGATGAAACCCCCACTGTTTTTGAAGATGGCGATCGTTTCAACGTGCGCGTTACCTGTCCGCCCACGGGGGTCTCCGTCTGGGATGTGGTGATTTTCCAGGGGGAAGACGTGTTCTTTCCATACGACAACCGCGAACCGTTGGAATGTGGAAATCTCGTTCCGCTCCGCGGCGCATTTTCGCTTTCGGGCGATGCGCCCACAGTCATCTGCGTCGTTGTTGACGAAGAGATCTCCCGCGACGACATTGCTCACCAAGGAATTCACGCCTTACCCCACAGCACCGTCTGCACCACCGTCCAACCTGTGAAATAATAAACCAATAATGCCATTACAGCACTGCATTTCACCTGCTTTTATCGTCGAAAGACAAACGGAGAGACAAGCAGCGCACAAAAGGTGGGCATGGGTTGATCCCGAAAGGCTCCCCCTGAAATTTGCTGTAAAAGCGGGCATAAAGCCGAAAGATCTATCACATCTTTGGATGACACGGGTGCCTGCGGAGAAAACGCCACCTGCGATGTGAACAACCATGTCTGTGTGCCGTTGCGAGCAACACTGGACGACGTGGGCGTTCAATGCAACGAAGAATATCCGTTTTGGGTTGCCGAACTCTGCATGTCGTTCCCGGAAGCCTCGTGCTATTGTTTGGGGGAAGGCGCAAAGCTGATT
>JAFGXQ010000227.1 GCA_016936575.1 Deltaproteobacteria bacterium | reverse complement strand
TAGTTGGGTGAACCGTTTGATAATCAATAAATTGCGAAACACAATTACTGGTGCCGTATCTTCTCCGCTGTCGGATACGGTGTCCGCCGATGAATCCGTAGAATTGTTTTTCGTGTTTGAATCCGCGTCGCTGTCTGTCGAGTCGGCCGAACCGGTTTGCCCGTCAGTCTCCGTTTGGGTTTCGCCGATTAGAATGGATTGACAGGCGCAGCTGAACAGCAACACAATAATCGTGAAGATGCGCTTCGGCTTTATGGGAGACAACTTTGCATTCCCTCTCTGGCCAGTTTTTCTTCCGTTGCAGATAATCCGAGCCCCAGCGCATTTCGATATGCGGCAGCGGCCTGGTCGCAGCGCCCCAGTCTGGTTTGGATGTCTCCCATAAATCGGTACAGTTTCGCTTTTTTTCCGGGGGAGGGGGTGCGGTCGATAACCGTTTGCACCGCTTGCGCGGAAGATACGTATCGCCCCTGCCGAAACAAACAGCGGGCGCGAAGTTCGGTGGCGTCGACAGCCAGAATACCACCGGGGTATCGTCGCGCCAGGGTATCCAACTGTTGAAGGGTCTCTTTGCAGTTTCCTTTTTGCAATGCGGATTTGGCCGATTCAAACAGCATCACCTGATCCTGCAGCGGATTGGGCCCCGCCACAGCAGGTTCCGCTATCTTTTGGGGAATCGGAACGGTAGCGTTTTTGCTCTTCGCTGTGCGGTCGGTGTTTGCTTCAGCAGTGTTTATCGGTTCGTCCGGTTCTTCTAACGCCTGTTTAACAATTGTTGCCGGAGGGTTCGACTGCGTGCGTGCCCTGGTTGCGGAATGGTTGGTTTTGCTGGGTGCGGATTCGGTGGTGACCTGGGCTTCGGGCTGGGGACCGAACAACAGGTAGGCGCTGGCGCCGAACGCCGCAATTAAAATGGCCGCCGCGAATACTGGGATGAGTCTTCTGGGAACGGGGCTACGGTCAACGGCCATTTCGGATATTCGCCTTGATACGGCCTGTCGGCTCTTTTCCAAATCGACGGCGTTTTCGGTTTCCTGCCCGTACGACTGCAGCGATTTTCCCGCGTCGGATGTGTGAATAAGTCGATCTTCGTTTGAAATGACGGAATGTTTATTCATTGAACCGTCCTCTCGTTTGGCAATATTCCATAAACCGTTTTCGACCGTGGTGAATGCGGGTCCAGATCGTTCCTTCTTTCACATTCAGCAGCCTGCTGATTTGGGCGCCGTCCATTCCTTCAATTTCAAACAAAACAAACGCCTCCCGCTGTTTGAACGGCAGCCGGTTTATTGCATCTTGAACCATTTGCAACTCTCTATTGCGCTCGAACACCTGCTCGGGCGTATCTGTGACTTTGGCGGCGGGTGTCTCCGCAGAAAGTTTTTTTCGAAAATTGCCGAACCGGTTTTCACCCCGGGCATGTCGTCGACACAGATTGGCGGCAATACCGTACAACCAGGTAGACAGCTCTGCTCTGCTCGGGTCATAGGTGTTCCTTTTTTTAAACGCGACGATGAAGGTTTCTTGCAACAGATCATCCACGTGGGAACCTGTTCCGGTCAACCGCGCAATCGTGCGTCCGATAAAAGGCGCATGGTCCGTAAAAGCCGCGGCGATATCCAGCGTTGATACCGTGTCCATTTCAGCTTTCGTCAATGTTCACCTGGCTCCATGCCCCTTGTTTCATCTGTTATTTTCCACCACCGCGGGATTTCTTCATTTTATTTTCAATTTTCCAGCAGTGGGATGGAAATGGTGATACCAAAGTGAAGCCAGGGAACCGTAGCTGTTTCTCCGGTATCGGTTGTTATTTTGTGTACCAGCGGTGATACGCCCACGCCCGGCCCGACAAGGATGCTGCCCAACCTCCATAGCATCAGAACAGATAGTTCCGCCCAGGGGGCCCATCCGCTGTGATTAATCGGAAAATCGATGCCCGAAACGTACAGCGCCCCCACATGGGCGCCGATATAGGTGGCCAGTCGACGGGAGGCGGCAAATCGAACACCGAATATCAGCACCGGCGTAACATCAATGATACGACCATCGACATCGGAGTCGTTGAGCCGGCGGGGAATGCCCAATCGAGCACCGCCGCCGCCGAACAATCTTGTGTTTTCTCCGCCCATTTCTATGGTGGTGCGTAATCCTACTGCAAGGCCGGGGGTCGGCCAGCGGCTTTCCACGTGTGGTTGCAGCTGCCAGGCAGAGGTAACCGGTTTCACCTTCACTGGAGAGACAGATTGGTTCGATGCGTTGCGGTTGTCTGAACGGGACCAGTGTTCAGCCGGAAAATTTGATAAAAACTGCGCCAACATGGTCTGAAGCAGCAAATGCGCGGCGTTGCATTCCTGGGCAGAAGCCGAAAATTGACGTTCCAGTAGAATTTCTCCGGAGCGCACCTGAATCACCCGCATGGTGACCACATATTTTTCAATCCCAGGCGTGGTGACTACCGTTACGTGCAAGTCTGCGCTTTCACCTGTTTCTTTCAGTGTTTGTTCGAGAACATCTTCTGTTTGTTGCGGCTGCAGGCAATCCACCTGTTGTTCAATGCGCACCGGGGTCGTTTGAGATGGCGCATTTTCGGATTTTGTCGTTGGGAGGGGGACCGCCTGTACTGACGCGGCCAAACACACGAGAGTGATTTCGTGAATGAAGAAATACAAATATCGAGATACAGGTGTGGATTTCGACAATTTCATATTGAACTGAAGTGTACTGCAACTCAGATAAAAATGCTACGCAGATGGAACCCTGTAAAAATGAAAATCCGGCTTGACAATTATTCCGAAATCAGTGACAGCAATGCGGCTGTGTAAATGCAGCGATTGAAAATTGAACAAGCAAACAGACGTGCGGGGAAGCCGGTTTGAATCCGGCGCGGTCGCGCCACTGTGAACCGGGGTTTGCTCCACAGGCCACTGATTGACATCAATTGGGAAGGCGGAAAAAACACGACGAAAGTCGAACCCGGAAGCCAGGATATCCACGCGTCATGTTTCAGTCGGCTCTGTACCTGAGCCGGCAAGTACTGCTCTTCGCGTAAAAGGGTTGGTTTCATGCGCCATCATTCCCTCGTGCCGAATAGCCGGTGGGGAATGATTCCTCGCCCGATAGTCGGTTTGATATTTTCGTTGTTCCTATGCTGCGGTTTCGTTAGTCAAACCCTGAAGGCTGCGGAATCGATCGAAAACGCCGATGAGCTTGAGACAGATTGGAGCGAGTACGACGCATTCCTCGAAGAGGATGTGGTTTCCTATGAAACAGATGTGCATGGTGTAGAGGTGAATCCCACCGATGAGAGCACATCCGCCGCCGAAACCATTCACGTCGAAGAAGAAATACAGGGGCTCTCTTCGGTCAGCGAGGTGCTCGACAATCAGGTGGGCATTCAGGTACGCAGCGTGGGCGGTCCGGGGTCGTACAGCACCGCGCAGATTCGAGGTTCCAACGCATCTCAGGTAGATGTGTACCTCGACGGAATTCTGTTGAATTCGGGCGGCGTATCGGTTGTGAACCTGGGCGACTTGAGTCTGGACACACTCGCGACCATCGAAATATATCGCGGCAGTACCCCGGTGGTACTGGGGCTGGGCAGCATCGGCGGCGCTATCGCATTGAATACCCGCGACGGACAGGCGTCCGACCGCACTCAAACCAGTGAGTGGAGCGCATCATATGGTTCGTGGAATACCTGGCGGGGAGCGGTTCTTCAATCGTCGGTGTTGAAAAATGTTCGAATGATGAACGTGTTGAGCGTTCAGGGAACCGATGGCGATTTTTTGTACTTGAATCGAAACGGTACACCGCTCAATGAAAATGATGATGAGATTATCCCTCGTCAGAATAATGACCATCAGATGGTTTCCCACATGATTCGCTGGACCGTGCCGGTGGGCAGAATGCAGTTGTCATTGCTGAACAACCTGTTTGTGAAACAACAGGGGGTGGCGGGAATCGAGAGCGTTCCCACCCACTCCGCATCGCTGCATTCGATTCAGGAATTTGTGGCGCTGCAGGGAGACCTGAAACACGATACCGGCAGTTTCATCAGATGGTCGATGGGCGGAATTTTTAAGCGGGATGAGTTTGAAGATCCCGACAATGAAATCGGTGTCGGGCATCAAAGTATGATGTCGAAAGGGCGAGCTGCCACAGGTCACGTTGTTGGTCGACTGAATAGGGCGCATCGCTTCCGCTGGGATACCCGCCTGGAGGGACGATTCGACACGTACCGGATTCACAATCGAATATCAGATGAATCCAATCTGCCCGGAAAAAGGTTTCGCGCCGGCTTGGGAACCGATTTTGCATGGTTTCCCATTTCTGAATTGCAGCTGGTTCCCTCCGGTCGAATCGTTTTAGAACATTCATCCTCGCGCATTCCGGAGTCCATGGGCGTAAATGCCCATACAAAAGAGGACGACGACATTTATTTTCTGCCGTCTTTGGGTACGAAATGGGCGCTCTCCAAACGATATACCTTTTTAGCCAACGTGGGGCGCTATGTACGCACGCCGAATTTGTCGGAGCAATACGGTGACAGCGGCACCAATGTGGGCAATACGGATTTGCTGGCCGAAGAAGGACTCAATGCCGACATGGGAATGAAATATACATTTGAAGGGGATTTTCCCATTTCAACCGCTCAGCTTTATAGTGGGGTTTTCGGTTGTTGGAGTGACAATTTGATTGCGTATGTGCAGAACTCCCAGAATACAGTACGGGCCGAAAACGTCGATAAGGCACGGGCGTTGGGGCTGGAAACATCTTTAAATATTCGTTTTTTACGCTGGTTTGCCCTCAGCGGAAATTATACCTATCTGGAAACCGTGAATCGTTCAGACAAACCGTATCACGCCGGAAGACAACTGCCGGGGCGGCCGAAACACGAAGTGTATATGGAAGCGGAATTCGAAAAAACGTTCGGCCGGTTCTTCGGTGGCGCCTGGTTCAATCTGGGGATTGCAGGACAGACCTATTTGGATCAGGCCAATTTGCGGGAGAATGTATCCGGGCGAACACTGCTGGGCGCCGGTGCGGCGGTGGCGTACGAGCCAATGCAGATGACGCTGACATTCGAAGTGAAAAATTTACTGAACACAATCGTACTGACCGATAAAGGGGTGGATAAGCCCCTTCAAGACTATGATGCATTCCCGCTGCCGGGAAGAAGCGTGTTTGTGACACTTCATTGGAAAGTATAACGCTATCTAATGTTATGAAAGGGTAAGATTATGAGCTACTGGAAAAAAATGATTTGGGCATTGGCAATGCTTTCTCTGGTTGCCTTCGGTTGTGATGACGACGACAGTGTGGAAGACGCGAGCACAGATGCGGATACCGATACCGACACAGATGCCGACACGGATTCCGATACGGATACGAATAGCGATACCGATACAAATGTGGTGACCGCGACGACCGCGGTTATCACTACCACGGACTACTCAACCGGTGCGACTTCGACGGTTGCGACGGACTCTTTGATTGTAAACGCTACATTGGAGGTCGTTCATTCTGATACGGTGTGTCGTTTTGATGCGGTCACCGGCAAAATGTTCTTGATTCATCGACAGGGCGGAGATGCGATTTCGGTGCTGGATGAAGCGAATGGGTTTGTCACGTCGGCACAGTATTCGGTGGAGGCCGGTAGTAATCCGCAGGACATCGCGGTGGTCAGTGCGAATCGTGCGTATGTTCCTCGGCTAGGTTCCACGGAGCTGCTGGTAGTGAATCCTTTGACCGGGGTTGAGATAGAACGCATCAATTTGTCGACCTATGCGGATGCAGACGGATACCCCGAACCAGTACAGACAGTAGCGGTGGACGGAACCGTTTTTGTGGTTCTGGAACGTGTGGATCAAGACAATTATTGGGCGCCCACAGCGTACAGCTCGGTGCTGTTGTTGGACGGCGAAACCGGTGCCGTCGAAACGGAGGTGCAGCTCACCGGAACGAATCCTACCGGCATTGTACGCTACAACGATGTTGTGGATGGCCTGATATTGGTCGAAACCGGGAACTATGGTGTACAGGATGGTGGTGTTGAAGTGCTTTCCACTGACGGCACCGCCGGCGGATTCATTCTTACCGAGGCAACCCTCGGCGGCGATGTGGCTGATGCAATTGTTACTGCTTCAGATATGGGGTTTGCCGTGTATAGCACGCCGGAGTATCTGACGCGACTGGTTACGTTTAATCCCCAGGACGGCACCGTGAAAAATACGCTGATTGAGTCCGCCGGGTATGATTTGGCGTATCTCGGGTACTACGATGGTCAGGTTTGGGTGGCGGACAGAACATCTACCGCACCGGGCATTCGCATTTTTGATGCGGCCACCGGTGTAGAACAAACGGCCGCTCCTATCGATGTGGGATTGCCGCCTTCAATGATTTGCTTTATGGAATAAAGTGACGAACCTGAAAAATACTTCTCATTTCAACATATTGGGAAACGTGCCCAGGCTGGCCGGAAAATTTCCGTTTCGCTTGGGTACGACTTCTTATATTGTTCCGGCTGATCTCTTGCCCAATGTACAGGCTCTGGCAGGTTTTGTCGACGACGTGGAGGTGGTGCTGTTTGAGTCTGAAGAAATTTCAAACTTACCCACCCCTCAGGTGATTGCGGAGATGGCAAACGTTCAGAAAAACCATCAAATCAGTTTTACCATTCATTTTCCGCTGGATGTGGACCTTGGGGGTAAGTGTGAAACAGACAGAACGAAACACATAGAACAATGTTTGCGAATTGTTGATTTGACGGTCCCCCTGTCGCCGTTCGGGTATGTGTTGCATCTTCCGCTATTACCGATTTCTCACGACAGCGAAGCGCAAAAGCGTTGGCTACACAGATGTTGCACAAGTATTCGACAGATACTTGACAGGGGCGTTTCGCCCCGCCTCATTTGCGTAGAAACATTGTCGTATCCGTTCGAGTTGGCGTTTCCCGTTGTGGAGACGTTGGAATTGTCGGTGTGTTTGGATGTGGGGCATGTGCTGCTGAATAGTTTTGATTTGGCCGAGTATTATGACAAGTATTTTTCCAGGACTCGAGTAATACATTTGCATGGTATAAATGAGAAAAAAGATCATTGTTCTTTGGCGTATCTTCCTGTTGAAATATTGAACGATCTGTTGGTTAAATTGTCGCAAGCTGAAACGAATCGGGTATTGACCATGGAAATATTCGGCGAAGAGGATTTCGCATCGTCAATGCGGGTAATGGCAAAACACTGGCAAAAAGTAGACTGACATGAATGATTTGATTTTAATCACGGGTGGTGCACGCAGTGGAAAAAGTCGGTATGCGCTTTCATTGACCGATTCATATTCGAGCCCTTATTTCATCGCAACCGCAGTTGCGTTTGATGACGAGATGAGACATCGCATTGCGCTTCACAAACAAGAACGGAGCGAACGATTTATGAGTGTGGAAGCTCCTCTGGATTTGGGCGATGCGTTGTGCCGCAAGTGCTCGCAGGCGGACATTGTGGTGGTAGACTGTTTGACAGTGTGGATGGGAAATCTGTTGCATGAACACGGGATGCGTAGTGAACCGTTTAACGAAGTATCTGTGTTTTTACGGGCGCTGCAACAGCGTCATTGCCCCGTTGTGACGGTGGCTAACGAGTTGGGCATGGGATTGGTTCCTGAAAATGCTATGGGCAGGTGGTTTCGTGATGCGGCCGGGCGATTGAATCAGGAAGTGGCAACGTTGGCTACGAAAACCATGTTTATGGTGAGTGGATATCCGTTGACGGTTAAGGGAAGCGGAATAGAAGGAAAGCGATGAACGATAGTATATTGCAGCAAACTCTGCATCGTATTCGGCCGACAGATAAAACCGTTTCAGATGCGGTGACGGCCCATCTCAATGATTTGACCAAACCGCCGGGCAGTCTCGGCCGACTGGAATCCCTCGCCACTCAGTATGCACTGATTACCGGAGCCCCGGAGTTGTCACTTCCTCGCAAGCGCATTTATACATTTGCTGCGGATCACGGGGTGACCGAAGAGAATGTTTCGGCATATCCCAAAGAGGTGACGGGACAAATGGTTTTGAATATGGCGAGCGGCGGAGCGGCGATAAATGTACTGGGGCGTCATGCGGGCGCCGAGGTATTCGTTGTGGACATAGGGGTGGACGGCGATTTAACAGATGCAGATAATGTTATCACGCGAAAGATTCGAAAAGGAACCGCGAACATGGCGACCGGACCGGCCATGAGGAAGAGCGAAGCCGTGAAGGCGGTAGAGGTGGGCATTCAGTTGGCGACGGAAGCGGTTCAAGACGGCGTTACCCTGATAGGTATCGGCGAAATGGGCATTGGCAATTCCACCGCGGCTGCAGCAATTATACACACGCTTCTTCCTTGTTCTGTGAACGATATTGTGGGGCGAGGAACCGGCGTTGATGATGACGGCATGAAGCGCAAAGCGCAGGTGATCGTGAAGGCGGTGTCGAACAATCGACCGGATGCCGATGATGCAATGGATGTGTTATCGAAAGTGGGCGGTTTGGAGATTGCCGGGATGACCGGCGTGATTCTAGGTACCGCAGCCGCCGGCGTCGGCGTGGTGGTAGATGGATTCATTGCCACGTCTGCTGCGCTGGTGGCCCTCCGGTTGTGTGAAGATGTTCATGACTATCTGTTTTTCAGCCACTGTTCCGCAGAGCAGGGGCACGGTGTGTGTCTGGAACAACTCAATATTCACCCGATACTGGACTTAGGGCTTCGGTTGGGGGAAGGAACCGGTGCGGCGTTGGCGATGAATTTAATTGATGCCGCGGTCAAAATATACAACGAGATGGCAACGTTCAGCGGAGCGGGTGTTAGTGGAAAACAATAAGACCATGATGGAGCGTTATTAATGTACCGCGCTTTCGTTACGGCACTGCGCACGCTGACGATTCTGCGGGTACCCGGTAGCGATGCTGCATCATTTCATTGTTCGTTGCCTTTTTTTCCTTTGGTGGGTGCCTTGTTGGGCGGCATGGTGTGGGCCGTGGGAAGCGGCATGGTCGTCGGAATAGGCGGTTCCATTGAAATCGCAGCGTTTTTTTGTGTTGGTATTTCGACGGTTCTGACAGGTGGAATTCACTTGGACGGACTGGCTGATAGTGCGGATGGGCTTCTTTGTATGGCGTCTCGAGAACGACGGTTGGAGATTATGAAAGACTCCACCGTCGGAACGTACGGCGCTCTGGCCATTGTGTTTGCGGTGTTGCTGAAGTGGATTTGTTACGGCGTATTACTCGGCTCGACGGTTCATTATCTGATTGTGGTTGTTTTTGTGATTTCAAGAACCGTGCAGGTGGAACTGGCGACGTCGTGCAATTCGGCGCGGGATGGTAAGGGAACCGGAGGTGTATTTATTGAAGGCGCCGGTACCAAACAGCGCGTGCTTGCATGGGCGATTTCGCTGTTGATAACCGGTTGGATGGGACCAGTCGCCTTGCTGTTACTGCCAATCGGGTTTGTCGGGGCGAGGATTATGGCGGCATTCTTTACCAGGAAAGTCGGGGGGGTGACCGGTGACCTGCTAGGAGCTTCGGGGGAAATGACCGAAGCACTGTTGCTTTTTATTTCGTCAGCTGTTGTTCAAACACTGGATTCACGCTGGGGGGCGGAGTGGCTGGCTTCTCCAACGGTGAATTTTTTCTTATCGTGAGGAGGGGCGATTGCGAACAGAAGCGTACCGGTATGGGGGTGCAATGGTTCCAATTTTCGTTTGAGTATTGTTCGTCTTTGTCGCAAGCGCTGGCTAGCATTGTAGCGTTTTGTACACGTACGCCATGTCGCAGTTTGCGCGTACGTGGTCGGCCAAACGGTTGAATTGGGTTTCTTTGAATTCGTTGTAATCAAATGCCTGCTTCTCTGCTTTTCCGTGCAGGGCCAACAAATGATTCACCACGCATTGATTGTCAAAAATACCGTGAATGTAGGTTCCCCATGTGGTTTCGTTCAGGATGAAACCGTCAACGGCATCGGGTGAATGTTCACGAACAATGGTGCACAGGGGGGATTCTCTTTCCGTGAGGGTTTCTCCCATGTGGATTTCATATCCGTCGCACAGTTCCGTTTTGTTGCGAAAGGTGAATTGACACTGCTCAGTCACTTTTTTTTCGGTCAATGTTGTATGTATCGGCAGCAGCCCCAATCCCGGCACCGCCCCCGGTGTTCCTTCCACGCCGGCTGGATCGTTGATTGAAATGCCCATGATTTGGTATCCGCCGCAAATTCCGTACACCGCTTTGTTCTTCTTGTGAGCCGTAAGAATGGCTTTCGCCAGGCCGGTAGCTCGAAGGTGCGTCAAATCCGAAATGGTGTTTTTGGAACCGGGAATAATAACGATGTCGGCATTTTCAACTTCGGTGGGGTTCGCTGTGTAAAACAGGTGAATGTCTTCTTGGTGCTCCAGATTGTTAAAATCAGTGAAATTGCTCATGTGTCGCAACAGAACGACGGCGATATTGATTTTTTCGGCATTTCGATTTCTTTGTTTACTATCGATGACCACCGAATCTTCATCTTCGATGAATATGTCTCGATAGTAGGGAATGACTGCAACCACAGGGATACCTGTGATTTCCTCCAGGATGCGGCGTCCATCCTCGAATAGTTGAATGTCTCCGCGAAACTTATTGATAACAACGCCTTTGATGAGATTGCGTTCCTCCTGGGGAAGTAGTTCGAGGGTGCCATACACACTGCCGAATACGCCGCCTCGGTCGATATCGGCCACCAGGTAGACGTCGGCTTGCACTTCAAGAGCGACCCTCATGTTTACTATATCTCTGTCGCGAAGATTCAGTTCCGAAATGCTGCCCGCCCCCTCTATCACGATAGGGTTGTATTTTTCAGCCAAACGCCCATATGCCGCCATCGCCTGAGCAAACAACGCATCGCGATCGGTGCCGTTGAAGTATTCATGGGCAGATTTATTTCCAATCGGCTTTCCTCCTAGAACTACCTGCGCGTTCATATTGTCAGTGGGTTTTAATAGAATAGGATTCATATCGACGCTACAGGGAACCTGACAGGCTTCAGCCTGCACTGCCTGCGCGCGTCCCAATTCCAAACCGTCCTTGGAAGCGTAGCTGTTCAATGACATATTTTGCGCCTTAAACGGTGCGGGTGAATATCCGTCTTGTTTGAAAATGCGGCAGAACGCCGCGTTGATAACCGATTTTCCAACGTCAGAACCGGTGCCGACAAACATGATAGGGCGGCGCAGCGATAGGGAAAGAGGGTTTTTTTGATAATTTGTCATGATTCGGTTTCTTGTTATTTTTTTTGTTACTTCTCAATTGCGTTTGTTCTAGCGCAGGCGCGCTTCCGATGCAACGAGTAGCAGGAGAAAGCAAGCGAATTCTATTGACCGAAGGTACTGTTTCGAGTACATCGAAGGTCACGAGTGACGCCATTGGCGTAACAGGGAAAACGGTGCAAATCCGTTGCGGACCCGCCGCTGTAACCGGGGACGACGAGCTGCAAAATGCCACTGATATTTTGGGAAGGCGCAGCTGATAGGTTGATCCGGAAGCCAGAAAACCTGCTTGTAAACCTTATTTGAAACAGCTTTCGCGGAATAAAGGATGTTTCTGTTATGACAAATCAGCTGAATTGTTCTCCCCGAATTGTGTGTTTGTCCCATGACAGCATTGATATGTTGATCCATTTGGGTATGGCTCACACGGTGGTTGGAAGGCCTTCCGGGGAACGACGAACAGATGTTCGACATGCTGTGCCGATTGGTGGGTACGGATCCATTCGACCGGAGAAAATTGTCTCTCTCCAGCCGGATGTGGTGATTGCATATTCCGGCTTTCAAACCGGGTTGACGGGCGATTTGATAGATGCCGGCATAAGCGTGTTGACGCTGAGTCATCGTTCCATAAATGAAATTTTTCAGAGTTTGCGGTTGTTGGGAAGGCTTACCGATGCCTCGGAACGTGCAGCGCGGGTGATTGAAGAGATGTGCATTCACCTCAAGTTTTTTGAAGAACGTGTCGCACCACTGAAAAAGGTGCGTGTGTATTTTGAAGAATGGGATGATCCGATGGTCGTGGCGCCGAAGTGGGTCAGTGAAATGATTCATTACGCTGGGGGCGTGGATGTGTTTTCTGATGTCAGTGAGAACAGTCAATTTGCAAAGCGTACGATAGCTGTTGCAGATGTGATGGCAGCCAATCCTGAGGTAATTGTCGCCTCCTGGTGCGGCAAACCTGTGCAGATTGAAGCCATTCGACAGCGGGCAGGGTTTGCCGATGTGCCGGCGGTGGTAGAAGAACGTGTTTTTGAGGTGGCAGGGGCGTTGTTTCTTCAACCAGGGCCGGCAATTTTGAAAGGTATATCTGATTTGTACAATTTGCTGCATTCTGACGCATCGGTGATACGCCATGCATAAGCGTACTATTTTGCTGTCGGTGTCATTGGCGGTGCTGTTCGCCGGCAGTTTCGTTGCCCGTACTTTGTTACTGAACAAAGACAAACTTCATGGAAAACCGTGTGTTGATACAGATACGGCGGGGACAAGTGCGCCAAGTGACGAATCAAAACCTGCTTATACGCGAATCGTATCACTGGCGCCCAGTATTACTGAAACGTTGTTTGCCCTCGGTCTTGGTGAGCAGGTTGTCGGCGTTACTCGATATTGCGATTATCCGCATAAAGCAAAATTAAAAAACAAAGTGGGCGGATATTATGACCCAGACAATGAAGCAATTGTTACGCTCCATCCGGATTTGGTCGTGTTGTTTCGGGAGCATGAGTTGACGCAACAGGTTTTGCAAACCGCGGGGATTGAGTACCTGATGGTTTCCCACCACAGTATCGGCGACATTTTGCAGTCGATCGAAACTATCGGAAAACAGATGGGGGAAAACAGCGTTGCGTTTCGGAAAGCCGAAGACTTGACCGCAGAGTTAAACCGCCGCATTGCTGCGGTTCAGGAAAAGGCGTTAGCGAATGACCCCAAAACGGTGATGATATCCACCGGCCGCAACATGGGAACCGGGAAAATTGAAGATGTGTACATCACCGGCCGAGACGGCTTTTACCACGAGATGATACAACTGGCGGGTGGTGAAAACGTATATCAGGGGCATGTGGCATTCCCCGTGGTTTCGAACGAGGGGATTTTACGGTTGAACCCCGATGTGATATTCGACATGGTGCCCGATTTGGGCGAGCGCAAGTTGTCGAAGCAAGCGATACTGGCGGAATGGCAAAAACTTGGCGCGTTGCGAGCGGTGAAAACGCAGCAGGTGCATATTTTTACAGAGGATTACGTGGTGGTACCCGGTCCGCGATTTGTGCAGTTGTTAGAAAAAATGCACCAGGTTCTTCACCCAAATTACGAAAATAGTGTTGAGGATGAGTCATGAACTCGACCCTTTTAGATATTTCAGGGGTTTCTGTTTCCTTGGGCGGTAAATCCGTTTTAGCGAATGTGTCTCTGTCGGTGAAACCGGGAGAATGGGTGTCGATTGCCGGAAAAAACGGGGCGGGAAAATCCACATTGCTCAAATGCATTATGCGGATTGTAAAGTGTGACGCCGGCAGTATGGTGTTTGGGGGCACACCACTGAGTTCGCTATCACAGCGAGCTCTTGCGCGTCAGATCGCATATGTGCCGCAGGCCACGGGGCGATATTCACCTTTCAGTGTGTATGAGCATGTGATGCTCGCTCGGTATCCGTACTTAAAGCCGTTTTCCGCACCGTCGAAATTTGACCGAAAGATGGTGCTGCGCTGCCTGGATGAAACCGGATTGCTCGATTTGAAAGATCGTTTTCTCAGTACATTGAGTGGGGGAGAGCGCCAGAAAGTGTACCTGGCTCAGGCCTTTGCGCAGG
Source organism: Deltaproteobacteria bacterium (assembly GCA_016936575.1). Lineage (GTDB taxonomy): Bacteria > Myxococcota_A > Polyangia > JAAYKL01 > JAAYKL01 > JAFGXQ01. Next base: position 7,213 of record JAFGXQ010000227.1, on the reverse strand, counting down.
AAGCAAAACTATTGCTGTTGGACGAGCCCAATACATTTCTTGACCCTCGATGTGTTCAGGAAGTTTTGCAGCTTTTGAAAGGGGCGAACAGAGAGCGAGGTATCACCATTATATCGGTGACACACGATATTAACAGTGCGGCGGTCGTCAGCGATAGAATACTGGCGTTGAAGGACGGGCTTGTTGAATACGAGGGAGATAGCGCCTCATTTATGGAGGCAACGGTGTTGGAGCGGGTGTACAACACAGCGTTCTCGTTTGTTTCTCATCCCCAAAATGGACTGCCGCTGGTGTTGCCCTGGCAGGCGGTATGATATTTTTGGGAGCGAATAAAAGGGGTTTCTTTTTCCTGGTGGCGTTGCTGACTGCGAGTGTGGCCGTCGCGCCGTTTCTTGGAATGACCTGCTTTTCGGTGAGCGAATTGATGTCGTTGCCTTCGGACGCAATGGAACATCATATTTTTTTCCAAATGCGGTTACCCAGGGTATTGGTGGCGTTTTTAAGCGGCGCGGCGTTGTCTTTGGGAGGTATGGTTTTTCAGGCCATGTTTAAAAACGCGTTAGCTACGCCATTCACACTCGGTGTGGCCGGCGGCGCTTCATTCGGTGCGTCGATGTATATTCGCCTCGGCTTGATGTTCTCGGTATTGGGGATTCCCGGTGTTACCATTGCGGCGTTCGGCGGCGCGTTGCTGTCGATTTCGTTGGTATTCGGTTTAACCAAGGCAGGCCGGAATGATTCAACAAATACAATGCTGCTGGCCGGGGTGGGGCTTAGTTTCTTTTTTTCGAGCGCCATATTCTTTGCGCAGTATCTAAGTGATTTTACGCAGTCGTTTCAGATTTTAAGATGGCTGATGGGGGGACTGGCGGTACAGGGATATACTACCTTTTTTGATTTGTTGCCCATCGTATCGGGTGGGGCGTTGGTCATTTTGTATTTCACGCACGATTTGAATGCGTTGACGACCGGCGAAGAGGAGGCCATCGGTCGCGGCGTGAATGTGTCGCGCACTAGGACCATTTTATTTTTTACGGTTTCGTTGATGGTGGCCGCGGTGGTGGCGGCATGCGGTCCGATTGGGTTTGTGGGCATGATGGCGCCTCATATTTGTCGGCTGCTTATCGGCGCAGATCATCGGCTATTGACCTGGGCATCCATGCTGTTCGGCGGGTTTTTTCTAACATGGTGTGATGTATTGTCGCGGACGCTTATCGCACCGGCGGAAATTCCGGTGGGTGTGATCACAGCGCTTCTCGGCGGCCCGTTTTTTATCTGGTTGCTGGTTAGTCAAAAATATGGGCGCCAGCGCTGAATCATCTGATGCTCAGACACAGAAACAGATTGTTACAAGTCCATCCCTTTCATCGGGTCTCTGCTGAGGCCGCCGGATTTCTTTTGGGAACTGCGTTTGCTGCGACGGGCGGCAGTATTGTGACGACTGCGCCTGGACCGACGGGCTTTCTTGCGTGAGGTCGCAGACCGAGACTCGGTTCGGGCAGATGAATCCGGATTGTTTGATGTTTTGAGTGCGGCATCAGGTGCGCTTTCCATGTCAGGTGAAGGCGGTGGATCGATTTTCTGTGAGTCATCGGGAGTCGGGGCAGATTCCGCATCGGCTGCGTCAGCTGTCGGCTCGATTGTTTCTTCGTTCGTTTCGTCGCTTTGGTCTGAATCAACCGTGTCCGTCGCGGTGTCATCCGCAGCAGTGTTCGGCGCTGCGTCGTCGGTATTGCTATCGGCGGCGGTCGGTTCTTCTTCTGTAGGAACCAGACCCGCCGCCTGAACATCGGCAGTACCGTCAGCATCAGCGGCTCCCTGTGCGCTGACTGATTCAGGTGGTGTATTGCGTAGGTGAAGTTCGTACAGGAGCGGTTGTGCGGCAACGGACAATCGGTTGGTTTTCTGAAACGCGGGTGTAAGGAAACGAATCACCGGTTGAATGGTGACCTGTTCGATTTTGCTCCAGGTGGCGTCGTAGTATACCGCTTCTGACTCAGATTGGCGCTGTTGTTTGTTGTAGTGGGCATACAAGGCGACGTAGGCGCCGCAGCATACTGAAAACAGAATAGCCAGGGTGGCGATTGTCCAACGTTTTATGTTTCGCTTTCGGGGTTTCGGAGAAGGGGCGGGCGTAATCGAGTCTCTTGAAATAATAACGGTTTCATTCGATCGGGTTTCCGGTTGAATGGCTGGAGTTCCCGCGGATGCCCAGGCGCCGTCATCGGCATCGGTTGACGCTGCGGATGTCCCCCAAGCATTGGAGCCGGTGTTCGCTGTGTATGTCCATGCATCTTCAGGTTGCGATGCGGTCGTATTTTTCGGCTTTTGCATCGGGAGGGTGCCATCGGATTCGGGATTCGCGTCGGCGTACAATACCTGCGCTTTGTTGTAGTACTCCTCTGCCTGCTGTGTATTGCCGGCGGCATACAGTTCCTGCGCGTAATTGTACAGCACCTGCCATGACGGCGCTTTTCCCTCCTGCGGCGCAGTGGATGTCGAAGCCGGTGTTGAAGGCGCAGCGGGAGCACTGCTTTCGTAATGCACCGGGGTCAACGAAACGGTTTGGTTGTTCGGTTGCACCGCGGGCGGGGCCGAACTCAGACGTTGCTGCTCCGCATCGTACAGCTGCTGTGCATAGGCATGATATTCTTCGGCCTGCTGCCGATGGCCGGCGTCCCATAATTGTTGCGCGTACGTGTACACAGCCTGCCAGTCCTGTGACATGTCGGCAGACGCGGTCATGTTCGCATTATCGGCCATTCCCGTGCTTGATGCCATGTATGAGTATTCGTAATTCATGTCATTCCATTCCTAACGTAGTGACATCTGCGTCCTGAATCGCAGGCGTCATTTCGGTTGTTCGCATTGAAACGCACAAATGCATTTGTTCAATCCGCTGATTACAATTTTATTAAAATTTCTGGCGCCATGCAACCGACTGGGGTGACAGCGGAAAAATGAATAAATAGCGTAGTGTTCCAACGCTGCAGCGCGAAGCAGCAAACGATGGAGAACGAAGTTCACTGGGTTACTTCATCTACTGTTGAACTGACTTCAAAAAGTTCGAATCTGTTTTACGATCAGCCTTCGCTCGGGCCTGCTTTCACCTTAGTTCGAAATGGTCAGTAAAATGAGGCCGTCACCACGCACAACTACTAAATTTTTAATCCGTATGCCCAGCTGGCACATGTCGGCACATGTTCGATGAGCGAATTCACACGGGTTTGGATGTTCAAAATTGTTGTCGGAATCACCATCACCATCACCATCCGTCATCGCCGTATTCGGTGCTGAATCACTGTCGTCAGAACCAGATCCAGAGGACTGGTAGCAGTCTGAAATAAGTAAAAGGACAACTACAATTGCCAATCGTTTCAGCGTGTCGGCTTCTATTGGAATTAGTTTCTGTTATTTTAACATCTTATGACTGATGAACCGATTGAATTGAACGGTTGTCTGAGTATTGCATTTACTCATCAGCAAGCCCTTGTTATCGTAATTTTTCACGTTCGGACAATATGAAATCTCGGAGCTGACGCTCGCCTCTCATAATGCAGAGGACATAAACTGATTCTTTTTCAACTCGATAAAAAACACGGCAAGGCCCAACTATTTTTTCTCGATACTGAGTCCGCTTCAATTCTGGAGGTCTTCGTCCGGATTCAGGATGATCTTCAAGTTTTTCGACAACATCAAATACTTTCTTAACAAGTCTCGTCGCAGCGCTCACGTCGTCAAGCGCAATGTATTCCGCGATCTCTTCAAAATCATGAAGTGCTGGCTCTGTCCAAATTAGTCGAGCCATTTCTTCATAACTTTTCTCGCATTTGATTTTGAGACGGTTTTCTTTTCGAGAATTGCCCGTTCACCTTGGGCTATTCCTTCAAGAATTTTCATGCGATTTTGCATAAATTCATAATCATCGGCATCAACCAAGTATGCAGAAGGTTTACCATGTTCGGTTATCAACACTGGCTCACGATTTTCGTGCAATTCAGCCAAAATTCGTGTCGCTTCTCTTTTTAACGTAGTTACGATTTCGGTTCTCATAATATGATACTATAGTATCACTTTTTAGAACGTCAAGTGGTTTGTCCTGACGGCGATAACATGAGTTTGTCGGCACTGTATGATAAGCTGGTGACGGGCTATCTGCGAAATTATGTCGATATAGATTTTTTTCGGAACCACCCATTGAGGCGTTGCAGTTTGTCATTTTGCGGTGGTCATTTTCAGCAGGCTATTTTTAGCAGTAGTGAAACAAATACCATTTTTAAAAATGCCAAAGGCCCAAGATAATGTAAAATAGTAACCAGGGATTCGCGTTGAAACGGGTCATGTCATTCGGAAACTTGTTTTCAAACGTACAACCGATTTGTGTTTCCTCTGTCCAATGTCTAAAGACCAATGGGCTACCTGTTTGTTTACGAATGCGGGTTTGTTTCGAAGGTCACATTGTAATTCAGTTAATCCCTAAAGGCACGGTTTCACATACCCCGTTCAAACGGGAGGCGAGCAACAGGAGGCAATTGAAGACAATGCGATTCCAACCATCAACCATGTTTTTTTGGAGGCTTACCGTGTTTTTTACGGTATTTGCCGTATTTTTTATTGCCTGTAGCGACGATACTTCAGGCACGGGAAGAGACACCGATAGTAGTGACAGTGATGCGGACACGGACACGGACACGGACACAGACACAGACACGGACACAGATGGTGATACAGACAGTGATACAGATGTACCTTCAAGCGCTCAGGCCCGCTGCGCAGAACGAAGGGCTACTCTCCCCGTCCGCGACGGCAACGAAATCGCAGTTTCCCCTGGCGGTCAGGGACAGGTTTTGGTGGATGGGAACGCCACAACATTAAGGCAAGTCGTGTCAGACGCCCAAGAAGGGGACACCATTCTTTTAGCGGATGGAACCTACACATTCCTCGAGGCAAACGATGGAGAATATACCGGGCTGTACATTACAACACCCAACATCACGCTGCGGTCGGTGTCAGGCAACGCCGCAGATGTGGTTTTGGATTCTGCCTATGGGGACCATGGGGCCGAAACTGCGGTGATTTCGATTGATGCCAGTGGTGTGGTACTGGCTGATTTTACAGTGCAGCGTTCCATATTTCACTTGGTTCATCTTTGGGCCGGTGCGGACAATAGCATTATTCACAACGTTCGCCTCATTGATGGCGGGCAGCAATTTTTGAAGGCGAGTCCCGGCGACGGAACAGTTGATGATGTAGAGGTGTCTTGCAGTCAGTTTTTAATGACTGACGCTGGTCGAGACAACGTGTGGGGGTATGGAGATCAAGACGGGTGGACGCGGTGCTACACGGGTGGCATTGACACCCATGACGCCAGAAACTGGCATATTGTCGATAATTCCTTTGACGGCATTTATTGTAATGCAGATGGCGTTGAACGGCCTGCCCATGGCAAGAAAGCGGACCTCCGTGACAACCAAACCTACACGGGTGGTTTGGCAGAGCACGGCATACATATGTGGAACAGCGAAGAGGGCAGCGCCCACCTTGTGGAACGCAACGTGATTCGAAACTGTGCCCGGGGTATTGGAATTGGACTTTCGACAGAAGTATACGGCACGATGATTCGCAACAACATGATCTTCTCTTCCCATGCCGGAAGCGCAGAACACGATGTGGGCATTGTTGTTGAGCGGGGGCACAATATGGTTGTTGCCCACAACACCGTTTTTTACAGCTCTCCAGCGGGATATTCCAATGCCATCGAGTATCGATTTGCGTCCACTTCCGACCTGGAAATTTACGGAAACCTAACCAATCGCGCCGTAACGGGCCGTGACGGCGCAAGTGCGATACTCTCCAACAACATTGAGACGGCGGAGGCGAGTTGGTTTACAGACGCCCAAACGGGTGATTTGCACCTGGCCGGCTGCAGTATGCCTCAAGTTATGGGCGTTGCCCCCGTCACCGCAGATGTCCCTGACGACTTCGACGCGGATGAACGCACGGGCAACGCAGATATCGGGGCAGATCAGTGTGTTCCCTGAACCCATCTCTTTGGGGCGGTTGACATAAAACCAGGGAAGCAAAACGCATTGGACGACCCAATTGCCGTCGCGTAAATACCCTTTTATTTCTTTGGGCACCATGGCAAAATGAAGCCATCTGGAAAGAGAAAAAAAAAGTGAGGAGGACAACATGAGACACAATGCCGTCTGGATGCTCTGCATGTCGGCACTTCTGATATGCGGATGCAGCACCGACTCCGATTCAGGGGAACAGGAAGACACCAGCACCCAGGGGGAGTCCGACACGGACACGGACACAGACACGGACACGGACACAGACATGGATACGGACACGGATACAGACACGGATACAGACACGGATACAGACACGGATACAGACACGGACACGGACACGGACACAGACACGGACACGGACACAGACACGGACACAGACACCGACACAGACACGGACACAGACACGGATACGGACGCAGACACCGACACAGACACAGACACGGACACAGACGCAGACACAGACGCAGACACAGACGAAGACACAGACACGGACACCGATATGGACACCGATATGGACACCGACACGGATAGTGACGCAGACACGGACGCAGACACAGACACAGATAGCGATACAGGCTCAGATACGGATTCAGAAACAGACACGCAGCGGCAGTCCGGCGGTGAATGTTTTGCAGACTTGCAATGGCCTCCGGTTCAAGAGATCTGCTTCAACCAGACGGGCCCGCAAGGAGATTATACCTACGAATTGTTCTTCGATGTGGGCGCCGCCTGCATGGAGGTCTCCCATGGCGGACCTTTTCGCGTGGAATGGGAAGAGACCACCGGCGACATGGTCGCGCGGGTCGGACTGCGGCCTGGGCATGTGGATCAGCGGGTATCCTATATGGCGGAGTTCGAGCCCGCGGGCAACGCATACTTCGGTGTATACGGTTGGACCACCGACCCGTTGGTGGAGTACTATATCGTAGAAAACTGGGGCAACTGGCGTCCACCGGGCGTTGACGCCGTGGGAACAGTGGAGAGCGACAACGGGACATACGACATTTACCAGACCTATCCCAACATTATCGACGCAGGCTTTTTCCAGTTCTGGAGTGTCCGCCGAGAGGGACGAAACAGCGGTTCGATTACCGTTCAAAACCATTTTGATGCGTGGACGCAGCAGGGGATGAACC
>JAFGXQ010000022.1 GCA_016936575.1 Deltaproteobacteria bacterium | reverse complement strand
TGGGGGGCGTGGGTGGCCTGCTTGGGCACTTTACCGGTGGGGGTTTTCGGCTCCTCCTGCTCCAGGCTGGTGAGAATATCGCGCGCCCGCTGCACCACCAGTTCGGGAAGCCCCGCCATTTTCGCCACCTGAATACCAAACGAATGGCTGGTTCCCCCTTCCACCAGCTTGCGCAGAAAGACCACCTCTTCTCCGTACTCCCGGGCGGCCACGTGGTAATTGGCAGCGTTCGACTTCAGATTCGCCAGCTCCACCAGCTCGTGGTAATGGGTGGCGAACATGGTTTTGCATTTCACCGCGTCGTGCAGGTATTCCCCCACACTCCACGCGATGGACAGGCCGTCAAAGGTGCTGGTGCCTCGACCCACTTCGTCGAGAATCACCAGACTGTCCCGGGTGGCGCTGCGCAAAATGGTCGATGTTTCGTTCATTTCCACCATGAACGTGGAGGCCCCTTTGGCAATATTGTCTGACGCGCCCACCCGGGTGAACAGCCGATCGGTCAGCGAGATGTCCGCTGCTTTGGCCGGCACGAACGAACCCATCTGCGCCATGACGGTGATGAGTGCCACCTGACGCATCACGGTGGACTTACCGGCCATGTTCGGTCCAGTGATGATCATCAGTCGTTCCCCATCCACATCGAGCTGCACGTCGTTGGGTACGAACGGCACTTCGCTGAACATGGTTTCCACCAGCGGGTGTCGCCCGTCCACAATGTGAATGAGCCCTTTGTCGTTGATGTGGGGCATGGCGTAATCGTACTTGCGCGCCACGTGAGCCAGGGCAGCGGCGCAGTCGAGGGCAGCCACGCGGGCACTGAGCGAGAGCAACCTGGGAATATGCGCCCGTAGCTGTTCTATCAACCGTTCGAACAGGTCCTTTTCAAGAGACTTGCGTTTCTCGTCGGCGGTGAGCACTTTGGATTCCCATTCCTCGAGTTCTTCGGTGATGAACCGCTCCCCGTTCACGAGCGTCTGCTTGCGAATGTAATTGTCGGGCACATTCTTCAGATTGGATTTGGTCACCAGTATGAAATAGCCGAACACCTTGTTGTACGAGACTTTCAGCGAATTGATGCCCGTGCGTTTTCGCTCTCTTGCCTCAAGCGCGGCGATAAAATCTTTTGCAGAGGATACCGTCTCCACCAAATCGTCGAGGGCTGTGTTGTACCCGGGTTTGAAAATTCCCGCGTCTGTACTTGAAACCGGCGGTTCATCCACCAGGGCCGCCTGCAGAGCCGCGCATAAATCTTCGGCTCTATCGAGGGGGCCCCCCAGAATGTCTTCGGCATCGGGCGAGGGGCAACTGGTGAGCAGGTCATCCAGACCGGGAACTTCGAACAGGGAGTTACGCAGTACGCCGATGTCTCGGGGCGTGGCCGCGTTCATACCGATTCGCGCGGCAATGCGTTCGATGTCGGCGATGCCGGAGAGCGCCTCGACGGTGTCCTGGCGAAAAGTGGCGTCTTCAAAAAAGAGCGATACCCGCGACAGGCGCCTGCGAATGGCGCCGGCCTCAAACAGCGGATAATTGATCCATTGCCGCAACATGCGTGCGCCCATGGCGGTGCGGGTGGCGTCGAGCAGCCACAGAAGCGACCCCCGCTTGTTTCCGTCGCTGGTCTGTACCAGCTCAAGGTGACTCTTGGTGGCTTCGTCGATGACCATGTGGTCGGCGATGTTGTATTGGGTGAACGCGGTGCGCGGCAGTCCTTCTTTGGGACGGGTGGTGCGAATGTATGAAATCACCGCCCCGGCCGCCCGTCCCAGAAGAGATGCGTCCCGAAACAGTTCGGCGGTATCGGTTTCGCCGATCACTTCGTTGAGCGCCGTCACGCCGGTGTCGGTATCGAACAGCGAATCCTCAATAGCGGACACAAAGCACGCCGGCAAAACGGTTTTTATTTTAGAGAACTCGTTCTCCACCGAGGCGGGAACCAGCAGCTCCCGCGGCTCCAGCCGGAACAACTCGCCGGTCAGGGCACCGGCGCCCAGTATCTGTGTGCCTTTGAATTCATTGGTGGAGGCGTCCATACAGGCCAGGGCGTACAGGGTGTTGTCCCCTTCCGGTTCAGACAGGGGCAGCACCGCCGCCAGATAATTGTTGGTTTTGGAATCGAGGTTTTCCTCGTCGAGAATCACCCCCGGCGTGATGACGCGCACCACCTCGCGTTTCACCAGCCCTTTCACTTTGGAAGGGTCTTCCATCTGTTCGCAAACCGCCACCTTGAACCCCTGTTCAATCAGGCGGGACACGTACCCAATCGATGCATGATGGGGAATGCCGCACATGGGAATGGGGTCGGGGGCGTTCTTGTTTCGGCTGGTCAGTGTTAAATCGAGGGCCTCCGCCGCGATGACAGCGTCTTCAAAAAACATCTCGTAGAAATCGCCCATGCGGTACATTACAATCGCCTCGGGGTACTGGTCCTTAATGGACATGTACTGCCGCATCATGGGGGTGTCACTTGCGTCTTTGGTGCTTTTCGGTTTTCGCGCTGCCTTGGCCATGGGCCTCTATACCACGGTCCCCGAGCATTTTGAACAATGGAATGAAAATCGGTAAACGGTGGATTTGGGAAATGCAAGGGATGTGAACCGCGCATTGATGGTAATGTGAAAATCCGATATAAATTCATCATGATTCGCGTTCTTTTTCTTTTGTCGCTGGTGTGGCTGACCGGATGCTATGAATCCGAATTCGTTGACATGATCACCGATGTCGCGTCGGATTCAGACACGTTGTCTGATGTTGTGCAATCGGCCGATTCCGCGCCATCCACTGATTTGTCTGAACCCGGCAGCGATGCCGAAACCGACTCCGGTTTTGATTTAAGTGAGTGCTTTTCAGGAGACTATATTATCGAAACCAACGCTGATACGGTTGGTTTTTCCGAGTATCCCTGCATCACCGGGTCCGGGTCTTTGCAAATCACAGAAACGTCACTGGAAAGCGTTTCCCTGCCAAAACTGCGTTGGATAGGCGGAAGCTTCGAGATAATGGGAAACGAACAGCTGACAATATTTGAAGCACCTTTGCTGAATGAAATCGGTGAACAACTGATAATTGAGAATGACTATTCCCTGCAATCAGTCGTTATGCCGGGCCTGTCGGCAATTGGCAGCGAAGTGGTGGTTTCCGTCTGTACCGAGTTGAGTACACTTCAGTTTCTTTCGGGTATATCCGAAATTCACGGCGATTTGACTATTTCCTATCTGACAGTCAGCAATCTCAGTGGTCTTGACCATCTCACCAAGGTAGATGGAAAACTGCAGATTACGCAGAACTGGTGGCTGGAAAGTTTCGCCGGGCTGGAAAAACTGGAGGTTGTCGGTGAGGTATTTTACGCGATCGAAAATTCCATGCTGATGTCTCTTGCAGCGCTCGAAAGTCTTGTATCGGTCGGGGAGTTCCCTTCAGAGGAGTGGACCTACGATGTGTACTTCGATTCGTGCAGCAGTTTGCCCTATTGTGAAATATGTGCGTTGGCCGCACACCTTTCGTTCGATGCTCAATTTTCCATTTATTACAACGGTTCCGACGATTGCGGCAGTTCGTCTGGAACCTACTGGGGCGTTGAGGCGCTGAACTGCGAGGCAGCGAGCGACTAGTTTCCGCCGGGGTCAGACCCTAAAGATCTATCACAAATCTGAAAGTATCTTGATTTTGCGGTTCATTCCTGATCTAAGATTGGAATGAAGGAAAAAACACT
>JAFGXQ010000226.1 GCA_016936575.1 Deltaproteobacteria bacterium | reverse complement strand
GGTTTATAAATGGCAAGCATGTTCAGCTTACGGACTGGAATGGATACATGGATGAAGCTACGGATATTGCTAATGAGTCGGGAATTAGGTTTCTGTTGAAAGAAAATGCTGATGACGAACTAGATATAAATTCGAACACCATAAAAGCTGACGAAATTCAATTGAAAACAACCGAATGGGCAACTCAGAAACTCGAACAAGAAGTACCTATTGAAGCCACGTCATCTACAACAACTACCCTGACATATTGCCTTCGTTTACAGACTCGTAAAGACTTGGGACATGGAACCGTCCTGCTCACTATGTGATTTTATAATGTAATCAGGAGATTCGTCAGACTGCTGGCCGCATCCGGCGACGACCGACTGGTGGCCGCCACCGTACTCGGCAATCCCCACCCGGGCGACGGCGTCAGCTGATTTTTACATCGCGTTTTCATACCTTCGCGACCGTTTTACAATCCGGCGTTTCTTTTTAAAATAAACCTCGAATCCGGTGACATGAATTCATTTTTAAAACGTTACAGTGTTGAATCAAAAAGGTTTCACGACAGTATGTTTGTACGATTTGAAGGTCATCAGAAATTCAGCGAACAAGCAGTGATTCTGCGTGGAATCTTTTGCAACCGTTGCCGATATCGAATATAGAAAAAAACGAAAACAACACGTTGATGATTGTCTTGATGAACTCGATGACCAAAACCGATCATAGAATTACCAAAGTATTGCCGCGTGCGACAGGTAAGACACCTGCAGATGCCGTTGCCGATGCCGATGCGCCCGTATTCGCGGTGCTGGAAGGCACTCAAATCGGTCGATACGAGTTGATTTATCTTATCGCGTCCGGCGGCATGGCCAGTGTGTATGCCGGCCGATTGGTGGGCATGGCCGGTTTTGAACGGTTGGTTGCGGTAAAAGTCATTCACCCTCACCTGTCCAAAGAGCCTTCATTTATTCAAATGTTTCTCGATGAGGCGCGATTGGCCGCGGGAATCAGTCACCCCAATGTGGCCGAAATCTACGAAGTGGGCGAAGAGCGCGGCGTGTACTACATGGTGGGCGAATTGGTGCGCGGCAAAGACCTGCGGCAGGTCATCGAAAAAGCAATAGCCACAAACACCCCGTTGCCCCGAAACGTGATGGCGTCGGCAATCGCTCAAATCTGTGACGGACTGCACGAAGCACATACGCTCACAGATACTCAGGGCGAACCATACCACCTGATACATCGCGATGTGTCCACCAGAAACATTCTGATCTCCTATAAGGGGCATCCAAAGCTCATCGACTTCGGGGCGGCCTGGGCCAAAACCAAACTGGCGCACACCACAAACGGCATGATCAAAGGCAAGGTGGGGTACATGCCGCCGGAACAGCTTCGGGGCGAACCGATTGACCATCGCGCCGACATTTATGCGCTCGGCGTTGTGCTGTACACTGTAACCGTGGGGCGTCACCCGTTTCCGTTTGAAAACGAAGGCGAACAAATCACAAAAGCACTTCAAGGGGAATTCACCCTTCCGACGGATATTGTCGACGCGTTTCCGCCGAAACTCGAACGCATCATTCTTCGCGCCATGGAAACCGACGTGAACAAGCGATTTGCGACCATGGCAGAAATGAAACATGCGCTGCTTCAATTTCTTTCTTCGAGCCGCACCTCCGCTCACGAATCGCCCGAGGACACGCTGCTTCACGTGATGACACAGCTTTTTGCTGTGGATGCCGAACAGGAAAGTGAACGCATTCAGAGTCATCGTTCACAAAAAAAAGATGCGATATCGGCTTTGTCCCCGAAGGCCGCCAGCACCGGCGGACCCGCTGTCTCAAATAAAAAACGTTCCCTTGCACTGAGATTAACCGCAGCCGTTCTCATATTCGCCGGTTTGCTATGGCTTTTCGCACTCATCTTTCGAACGCCTTCTTACCACCCAACTGGGAGTGGCCAACCCACTTCGTCTGCTGCCGACGAAGGTTTGCGTCCACATACCCCAACCCAAACAGCAACTGAATCCATTGTCGGCGCCGCATCTCCGGAGGTGTCTGACGCTTCGAATGACACTGCGCGTATTTATCTGGACGGATTACTGCCTGAAGCGAGTCTGTGGATTGGCGGCAAGGAAGTGTCATCGCCTATTTTTCTTCCCCGGTCGACACTGCGCACCATTGTTGAAGTGCGCGCGCCCGGGTTTGACACCATGGAAATATCTGTGGTTCCCAAATCCGACGCACACATTCAGGTGGAACAGCCGAGGCAAAAGTCTAGTCGCAACGCAGAAGGGTTCACTGAAAAGACGAATGACACCCGCATTCGGAGAGGCCGATTCAACAAGCACATATCATCGAAAAACAACCCATCATCTGCCGCGAAGGCTTCCCCAAACAATGCATTGTCTTTTGAAGCCAATCCATTTCAATCATCTACACACGAAGCCAGCCAATGAAGCCATACCTTGTTCCACATTCCTGCCGCTCACGCAGTTTCAAACCGTTGAAAATGCGCTTCCTTTCTGCGCTTGGCATCTGTTTGCTAAGCGTCCTGATGGGGAACATTCTAGTCGCGAAAACGGATTGTCCTCCAAGACCCGCTTCGGACGCAGAGGCAACTGCGTTGGCCAGCGAATGGTTCAGTGCCGGCTCCCGGTTCATTGAGCGGTCTGATTTCGAAAACGGCAGCGACGCCTATCTTTGCTCATATGCAATCATCCCCCATCCGGCGTCTCTGTTGAATGCCGCCCTGGCTGCGCAAAAAGCAACTAATAAATATCTGGCCTGTCAACTATTTGAAAAATACCTCGGCCTCCCAGGGGAGGCTGACAAAAAGGAAAAAGTAACATCCGCCATGAACGAGCTCGACTGTTCGACTATCATGGCTGTTCCCCCGGATTCATCAGCGTTCGTTGAGGAAGCAACGGTTTTCATCACCGAAAATTCGAAAGCAGACACCGCATCCCCCGACGAGACGTTACCCAATAGCGAACACACTGCCGACGCAGAATCGCACCATCCGCAAAATGAACCCATTTCCTCTTCTGTTAAACCCACCGGTGAAAAAGAACCATCCGCAACATTGCCTGTGGTTTCTGCAACCGTTCCGGATCAGCAAACCATTCGCATTACAGGCTCCCTGCTGCTGACAACCGGCGGAATCGGTATCGCAACGGCGACCGTGCTTCAAATACTTGCCGGTAGTGCAGAAAAAAAAGGGCAGCAAACCAGTGACCCGGATCTATTTTCATCATATCAGCAAGATACAGAACGCTTCCAGACCGGCGCCTTTGCAGCGTATGTCAGCGGCGGTATTCTTTTTATTTCGGGAATCACCTTGCTTCTCGTCTCCAAACATCGCACGAAACAGATTCGCAGCAGTAATTCCAGCAGTAATCCCAGTCACCGTGCCATCCACCTGTCGGTGTCGGGGTTTGGTGTTGGGGCGACGTTCTGAGAGACAAGGTACTGTTCGGCTCTACTTGATGAGCCCGTACTTATCCATCAGCTTTCGGAAATGATTTCGATTTACATCGGCGTATTTCGCAGCTTTCGAAATATTACCGTCGCACCGAGTAATCAATTCTTCGACATACTGTTTTTCAAACACCGCCAGCCATTTCTCTTTGGCGTCTTTAAACGGAATACCGGTATCAACTGTAAGCGGCAAAACGGAATCCATGCGATGAGTGAATGCAAATTGCAGTTGCGAAAAAGCGGGCGATGCGACCCCTGAAAGAACCCATGCACGTTCAAGCACATTGCGCAGCTCGCGAACGTTTCCGGGCCAATCATATGTAGTGAGCGCATTCAGCCCCGAACCGGTAATCGCACCGGGATTAATTTTTCGATTCCCGTAGAAATGCGCGACCAACGCAGGAATGTCTTCTACATGGTCGCGCAATGACGGCATCTGGAAATGAACCACCGCCAATCGATGAAACAAATCAAACCGAAAGGTATTGTCCGCCACCATCTGTTCCAAATTTCGATTGGTGGCCGCGACAACCCGCACATTCACTTGAATCGGCCGTTCCGCTCCCAACGGCTGGACGGTTTGTGCCTCAAGTACCCGAAGTAATTTCGCTTGGGCCGAAAGCGGAAGCTCACCCAGCTCATCGAGAAAAATCGTTCCGCCGTCAGCCAACGCAAAAGCGCCTTTCCTATCGCGCACCGCATTAGTAAACGCACCGGCACAGTGCCCGAAAAGATGGCTCTCCATCAGCTGTTCGGGAATGCCCGCACAATCCACCACCACAAACGGCATATGCGCGCGTTCGGATTGTTCATGAATGGCTCGTGCCGCAAATTCCTTACCGGTTCCGGATTCGCCCTCAATGACCACCGTTGCGTCTGACCGACTCGCTAACTTCATTATGGCAAAGCATTTTCGCATTGCCACACTCCCACCCACCAGACCGCCGAACCGGCTCTCTTCCAGGGGAGGCACATCGATTTGCGATGCCGGCATTATATCGACTACGGTGGTACCCAATGTTATTTTGGTTTGAGCAGAAATTTGCACTTTGTCGATACGGGTCGTCCGAAGAAATGTTCCATTGGTGCTCTGCATATCCTCGATCAACACCCCCCCCGTATGAAGAGACAACCGCGCATGACGCCCGGAGACAGCGGCATCATTGATAATCAGGTGACAAGATGGTTCCGCCCCTAAAATCAACCCATCCGGTGGAATTGGCACGGGAGCTGCACTCTCACTTTTTCCGTGCACACGGCATACCCACGCCGGCGAAAATCGATGGTGTGAAGACTCCGCTTTGACCGGATGCTGGACTTCTGTTTCTCGTTTTGGTTCAAACAAAATTCACCTCATGACAAACGGCTTTGCGATTTAGGGGGTACCATACGTGTTTACGCTTGCTTGAACAACAATTTCCGAAGAAGAAAACAAGAATGAGATATTTTTGTACTGTTCGCTTTACATTGTCTGTCTTTTTTTCAATATTCGGCAAAAATACCTGTCAATGAACGGATAGTTTGTCATGAAACATTTTTTCGACATATTCATGCTTTTTTTCTTTCTTCTTCCCGCTTTCTTCCACACGGGTTGTGAACTGAACGCGAAAGACGGTCAACTCACGTGTCAATGGGAAGAAGACTGCAAAGACAACATGTTCTGCTATGCGAAAGACGGAGACGAAAAACGGTGCTGGGAAGAGCCACCCTCATCGGATACAGATACGGACACCGATACCGATACTGATACTGACATTGACACCGATACCGACACCGACACCGACACCGATACCGACACAGACACAGACACAGACACAGACACAGACACAGATACTGACACAGACACAGACACAGACACAGATACAGATACTGACACCGATACAGACACCGATGCAGACACCGATGCAGACACCGACACCGATACAGATACAGATACTGACACCGACACCGATACCGACACCGACACCGACACCGACACCGACACCGATACCGACACCGACACCGACACCGACACCGATACCGACACCGACACCGACACCGATACAGATACAGACACAGACACCGACACCGACACCGATACCGACACCGACACCGATACAAACACCGATACCGAAACCGATACAGATACCGATTCAGATTCAGACACCGATTCGGATACGGATACAGGCACCGACACTGTTTCAACCCCACCCCGTCCTGTGCCGGTAGAGATGACCGACTCCTCCATGCTGCATGCGGCCGGCGTAACCGCGTTTGCAACCACGCCTCAGTTGGACAAATACGGGCTGGTGTATGTGGGAATGCTGGACGGTACCCTGTACCGAATTGAAGACCGATCCATTACACCTTTCTATGCGCAGCAGCTTGATTCATGGCCCGGGAATACCGACTTCACAGCGCTGCCCGATTTGCCCGTCAGTTCTGTTACCATTGACCCCTCCAATGCCGACAACGTTTATGTCACGTTCTCAGGCTGCGCCGACCAGACAGAAAAAGTCTGGAAATCCACTGACGGCGGCGAACGCTTTTTCGCTCTGACATATGCCCCTACCTGCTGGGCCACCAACATTTCGGTCAGTCCGCTTTCCTCCGAAATTCTGTACCTGGTCGCCCAAAATGCCGTGTGGGTATCGGACGACGGCGGTGAAAACTGGACGACCGACCCGATTTCAGACCAGCTCCAACTGCTTATTGACGACGACCTTGAGGAAGGAGACCGCATCAGCACAGTGACCGCCCATCGGCGTCCGTCCGAAGACGAAATATATGTCACCCTGGGTACAGAACTGGGTCGGGTATTCACCACGAACGACGAGGAAAGCCCGACCGCTCCGCCGTTTATCGAGATGACTCCCCGCGATTTTCATGGCCAGCGCGTTGCGCCGGTGGCGATTGTGACACGGGCGGCTGTTATGGAAACACAGGCGCCTCTGGGATTCGTCATTTCGTATTATCGCAATGATCCATCGAACAATTGCCTGTGGAAAACGCAAAACGGCGGATATATCTGGAGCAATGTGATGACTGAAGAATTGAATCCGAATGATGCTGTCGGCGGGGTGTATCTCAATCTGTTGGAGAGTGAGTTTGTCGTTGACTGGCAGTTATACTTGTACAGTCTCACTTCAGGGTGCACATATCGAAGTGCTGATATTGGGGAGAGTTGGATTGCCATCTGTCCGAAATGAAACGGTGCAATCTCGACATTGCAGTTTTATGCCGTTTTTCGCTCATACTGCCGCTTGCAGTAGACACTTGTGTTGAATTTATGGCGGATTCCAGAAAAAGGGATGGAAACTATTCGTATCCGGTGTAGGCGTCGTAGCTGGTGGCGTTCATGCTGGCGGCAAGGTCGTCAATATCGATAATGCGATTGGCGACCGTTTGAATGAACTGGTGGTCGTGCGTACTGAACAGCACGGTGCCTTTATACCGAATCAGTCCTTCATTCACTGCGGTAATGCTTTCTAAATCCAGGTGATTGGTGGGTTCATCGAGCATCAGCACATTGGCGCCGGACAGCATCATCTTTGCCAGCATGCACCGCACCCGCTCCCCTCCGGACAGCACACTGGTCTGCTTGAATACATCGTCACCGGTGAACAGCACCTTTCCCAGAAAGCCGCGCAGATACGACTCGTACTCATCATGCGAAAACTGTCGCAGCCAATTCAGAATGTCGAGAGCGCTGTCATTAAAAAACGCCGCGTTATCACTTGGAAAGTACGTTTGCGACGTGGTGACACCCCACTTGAAGGTACCGGAATCGGGCGTTTGTTCGCCCATCAGTATTTCAAACAGCGCTTTCACGGCCACACTGTTTTTACAGAGCACCACCGCTTTGTCGCCCTTGTTAATTGTAAACGTGACATTGTCGAGCAACTTCACCCCATCCACTGTTTTCGACAGGCCTTCCACGTGCAGAATGTCTTTCCCCGCCTCGCGCTCCGCTTTAAACTCAATAAACGGATACTTCCGGCTGGACACGGGCAAATCGTCGAGCTGCAGTTTTTCGAGCTGCTTCTGACGGGACGTGGCCTGTTTCGACTTGGCCGCATTCGCACTGAACCGTTGAATGAACGCTTTGAGCTCTTTGGCTTTTTCCTCGTCCTTTTTTTTCTGGTTCTCCCGCAACGTTTTCGCCAACTCTGCGGACTTGCGCCAGAATGCGTAGTTTCCCGCGTAGGCGGTGATTTTTCCAAAATCGATATCTGCAATATGGGTACAAACTTTGTTCAAAAAATGGCGGTCGTGAGACACCACAATCACGGTATTGGAAAACCGGAACAAAAAATTCTCCAGCCACATAATCGCTTTTATATCGAGGTGGTTGGTGGGTTCGTCCAGCAGCAGAATATCGGGGTTGCCGAACAGTGCCCGCGCCAGCAGCACTTTCACTTTTTCAGGACCGGTCAGTTCCGCCATTTTTCTGGAATAATCTGCTTCAGAAATATCGAGCCCCGCCAGCAGCGTCGCCGCTTCTGACTCCGCCTCCCAACCGTTCATATCGTTGAACTCTTCCTCCAGAGCCGCAGCAACCATGCCGTCTTCTTCAGAAAAATTCTCTTTGGCGTAAATAGCGTCTTTTTCTTCGATTAATTCAAACAGACGCGCATTTCCCATCATCACCGTATCCAGCACGCTGAATTCATCATACGCGAAGTGATCCTGTTTCAACTGCGAGATACGACATTTGGGCGCCACATGAACCTCCCCGCTGTCCGGTTCCAGCTCTTTGGACAATAGTTTCAGAAAAGTGGATTTGCCCGAACCGTTTGCACCGATAAGCCCGTAGCAGTTGCCGGGAGTGAATTTTACATTCACTTCTTTAAATAGCGTTTGCCCGCCGAAACCCAGGCTGACATCTGTTGTATGAATCATGTTACCTCAATACTTATATTCTGAACGGCCGAAGTCAGGCCGTCGCGGCGCTTCTTACACGAAAGCGGCACCGAATACAATCAACCAGGCACAGTATTTTGCATAACGAGCGAAAAACTCGCCTGAGTGCGCATAACTGACCATCACAGAAGGCACCATTTGACTTTACACACCCGCCGGGCCGCTGGCATAATGTGCCGCATGACACACCCCAGGTTAAAAATATTCGGTTCCATTGTCGCTGCGGCGCTGGGCGTCGCGTTGGGCTGGATCAGCCTGGAATGGTTCCTGAGCGCCGTGGAAAGTGACGATGTACGATTGGTGGCCGCCCACCTGGGTGAAAAACTGTGGATGCAGGCCAAGTTCGCCGGTCTGTCCTCACTCATCGGCCTCTCGGTGCTGTGGGGAGCCATCATCAGCAAACGCTGGAACGTTGTGTTTCGCATTGTCGGATTGGGTGTGTTTGCCGTCATCGTTCAATTCGCGGTAGCGTCCGTTCGATGGGCTCAGATTTCAGCGATGGCGCCGGACGGCACCGAAGATATGCCGGCCATGATATACTTCGGGGCCCTCGACACCGAATGGATTCCCTTCATCACCGCGGTGGCCGTATGGCTCGCGGTGGTCCCCCTGTTGTTTTCGGGAAAACACCAACCGGAACTCATCAACACAGGCGACTTCCCCACCACCGAAAACGCTCTTGACGCCACAGACGAAACCCTCCCTGAAAAAGAAGAATAGCAGCATTCCGAACAGACGGAGGGTTCCCAGGGAATGTCAGATTACGACACCGGATTTTGCTCGCAACGAAAAACCCAACAGGATGAAAAAAGTGTATGGAAAGGGACTGGGGCAGGAGTTAGCGAAGTTCACCGATTAGCAGTTTGTGCAAACCGCTTTTACACAGGTGTTGATTGCGTCAACAACCGGTCCCCAGGTGGCTGAGTCAGGACATTCCTCTACACATGCATCGAACTCGGGTCCCCACCAAGCGAAATCAACGCCGCAGGTGTTTCGACAATCATTGAAAGGCTCACAGGCCTCATCGCCCCAGCACTCCATGGCGGTCGCATAGCACTCGCCGACGTTCTCTTCGGTCATGCAAGCATAGCAAACTTCGCAAGTGTCACTTGCCACCGCAGAACAATCGGCGTCGCTGTCGGAATCGGCATCGCTATCGGCGTCAGAGTCGGCGTCGCTGTCAGCGTCAGAGTCGGCGTCGCTATCGCTGTCAGAGTCAGCGTCGCTATCGCTATCGCTGTCACTGTCAGAATCCGAATCAGAATCGCTGTCGCCGTCTGAATCGCTGTCGGAGTCGCCATCGGAGTCGCTGTCCGCGTCGCCGTCGGTAATAACAGGCCGATCATCGGTGCTATCGTCTGTATTGCATGCGACCATTGCAAAGCCCATTGCG
Source organism: Deltaproteobacteria bacterium (assembly GCA_016936575.1). GTDB lineage: Bacteria > Myxococcota_A > Polyangia > JAAYKL01 > JAAYKL01 > JAFGXQ01. The sequence goes on along the minus strand of JAFGXQ010000226.1, from coordinate 10,200 downwards.
AAGGTCAGAAGAATTGCTAAAAATAATACATGTTTCATTGTTTCTCTCCTTAGTTCCCGATCCGAAGACCCCCTTCGCCATCGGAAGCATTTTGGGGTTATTAAAAAGTGTAGTGGATAATACTTAGTTTTCACAAAATGTTAAACAGAAAAACCGTAGTCGCCCGATAAATCACCGTTTTCGACAAATTGCCGCCGTACTCGGAAGCCGACCGAACAGTTCCCAAAAAAAGAAAATCTCACCTTGACCGAAGTATGGCGGTGAGCATCTTAAGCCCGTGAGGTTTGAATAAACAAGGAGGTGAACCAATGTTAACAAGATGGAATGATTTCGGTTTTGGAGACCTGGACAGAACATTTCTGGCCCTCGGCGAACTCCGCAACGAGATGGAGAAGGCCTTTTCAGACTTTGACAGGGGATTTGGCCTCAGACGGTTGCACGGCAGTGCCCATATCGGCCCCCGTACGGAATTCTCAGATGACGGAGAATCTCTGGTGGTGAAAGCGGAAGTTCCGGGAATGTCTGAAAAAGATTTGGACATCACCCTGGAAGGCACCGCACTTTCAATTCGAGGCAAACGGGAAGACGCCTTGATGGAGGGGTACACGGTGCATCGCAAGGAGCGCGGCACGTACGAGTTTTCAAGGTCATTCACCCTTCCCTGCAAAGTCGACGGAGACAAAGTGAAGGCCGCGCTGAAAGACGGCGTGCTTGTATTAACATTGCCGAAGTTGCCCGACGCGAAACCCAAACAGATTTCAGTAACGAGCAACTAAAGAAAGGAGCAGAACCATGACAACAGCCGCAATAGAAAAAAACAATGCCGCCATTCAACAGCCGCAACAGACACAGGTCAGCAGCGTAACTCCTCCTGTGGATGTGTATGAAAACGAGAACGACCTGGTGTTTATCGCCGACATGCCCGGGGTGCCCAAAGGGGGACTCGATGTGCAGATTGAAAACATGGAACTGACAATGGTGGGCAAGGTGAATGATGCATTTGAGTATCGCCGCTCTTTCAAACTGCCGAACACAATCGATGTAGACAAAGTCAACGCCTCCTTGAAAAGCGGCGTGCTGAATATTACTTTCAAAAAGGCGGAGGCCGCCAAACCCAAAAAAATCAAAGTGAAGCTCGCCAAGTAAGTTCTCCTCCCGACTGCTCCTTTTTCTTCAGGCATCTCGATAACCGATACGGTTGTTGAGATGCCGCTTTTTTTTATTTTCGAAAGCCGATATTCGGCAATGCCGATCGCACTTTCATCCGGTATCCGTTGCGTTTTTTTTTATTCATGGCCCATTTGTGATGCAATTTTTCCCGCCGATGGTAGGGTCCGGACCCGAAAAGATGTCACTAGAAAACGTTGCAACGAACAATTTAAAAGTTGTTCTTCTCGTTACAGGAGCCCCACCATGAAATGGGAAAAAGATGCACAGGCACTTTACGATAGTGTCGACCAACATATCCCGGCGGCAATGAAACAAATCGCCAACCCACTGATTCAGGCCGCTGCTGAACGCCGATGCGCGCAACAGAACGCCGACCGGGTTACACTGACGCACTTGATTGAAGCGATATTCGAGGTTGTGCCGCAAACATTCAAAGCGCGGATGGTCGCCATTCTCACATCACTGGAAGTCGACTGCGGCTCGTACATTGCCGCCGCAGAAAACACGAAAATTCCTCAGACCGACATTCGACAGCTAACCGAATCCATGCGAACGTTGAGTGAACATCTTGGATTGACAATGAGAGATGATAAACTGAAGAAGCTGCTCTCCTTATACGATCATTTCTTCAAGTACTCGCCCGTCTCTCTGGGGGTTTCCACCAACTCAGAAAAAAAATACGCGCTTACTCTGCGATATCTCGAAACCGGACAAGCGCATACCCCTGACCCCCTGACGATGGCAATGGTGAACGACATTCTTCCCCAAGGCAGAACCCCTCTGACCGATTTTTTCGAGGAAGCCAAACGCTCGTTCGACGTGCTCGGCTATGGCGTTGAAGTAAACGTTGAATCCGGCATGTCGCAAATATGGATGGCGCTGTTTCCCATCGAAATGGACAAACTGCTCTCTTTGAAACATCTTCCCCCAGCGGCGAAACAACATGTGGAAATATTTCAGAAATACAACATGTCGCGTATTTCGCTCATCACATTTGATTTGACGCACCAAATGGTGAGCCTCCACGTTATGCGAAAAACGCCCACGGCGGTTTCCCCCGACGTCTTTCGCAATCTGCTGAAAGAACTGAGCGGAATACCGGATCACGCGGTCTCGCCGGAGCTGCTCGATTATCTGGCCGGTGCGCACATTATCCATTTCACGTTTTCATGGCAAAGCGATGTCGCTTCGCAAGTCTGTTTCAACCGACTCCACGGCACCAAGGAGAACGTGCCGGTGCAACTGGATTCGGTGCTCAGTATGTGTGTGGAGGATTTTGTATTCACAAATGGAAACGAACGATTTATTGTGGGCGTCGCCATTTCTTCGGCGGGGATTCGCTTTTTGATAGAAAACGATTACAACGGCCGCATGCTTACTGAAATTCAGAAAGGCTGCCGTGTCGGCATATAAACAGGCAATAAAATGAATATCAATGACCTTCGAAAACTGGTTCTGACACGGTTGGGAGAAGGCGCCACCTACGACCACTGCGTTGCAACGGAAAAATGTATGGCGGCGTTGGCGGCCCGATTCGGCGAAGATGAACACTTGTGGGCAATGACCGGGCTGGCGCATGATCTCGATTTGAACGAATGCAACGAAGACCTGTCCGATCATACGCTCATCGCCAAAGATGTACTGGAAAGAGAACAAGCCCCCATTGCCCTTATTAATGCTGTTCTGGGGCACAACGACAAGGCACCACGCACCACACGGTTAGCCAAAGCGCTGTGGGTAGTGGACCCCGCCACCGGTATGATCACCGCATCCGCGTTGGTGCGTCCGTCCAGGAGCACCGCTGACCTCACCGTCAAAAGCATCAAAAAACGCATGAAAGACAAACGGTTCGCCGCTGCGGTGAACCGGGACCAAATCAGGGCATGTGAAAGCGAACTGCAGATTCCGCTTGATGAGTTCCTTCAACTCTGTCTGACCGCCATGCAGCCCTGAACAAAGCGCCCCTTCCGATCCATAAATCGCACCCATCCCCGGAACATACTGTTGGACATACGGTTTCAGACACATTTTCATCTGCCGGATGGCATTTTATTTCACCTGTGTTATAGCGAAGCGCAACTGTGGGAATTGTGGCATAGGGCGAAAGTGCGAGCTGTTTTTCACTACCTAAACGAATTATGCTGCAGTCGTACAATTCAAAAACGTTGTTATGAAAAAAAGGGTACCCATGAAAAAGTACGTTGAACCATTACTATTGTTGTCTATCGTCCCGGTTTTGCTGCTCCTCGGATGTGCAAAGGCGCCGGCGGCGGATACCACCGCGAAAAAACCCACCATCCAGAAAAGCGGTGATGAACCGGTGTTTGAAGTGGCCGGTTTTCACCTGCTGTCCGGTGCAACACTCGAGACAGAATTGCCGTATATTCTCACCGGGGACAGCACGCCGCTGGAAACACCCTGTTTGGAGCGAAGCAAAAAGGCCACCCAGTGGAACACCGCCAACCGAGACGTCCAAAAGAACATGGAAGCCGCTGCCGCATCGCTTCCCTCAATTGTCGCAACTTGGTTTGAACGGGAACTTTCGCTCTCCGTCGCCTCCTCTGATGTTTCAAAGTGGCAGATTGCACTCGATTCTGAAGATTTAATCATTCGACACTTTGCCACCGAAAATGTTCGATTTGCCGCGGAACAGCAATGTATCACCGCTCAGGTCCGTACCCTCCCGGTTGATCAAAAGGTGGTCACCACGCTGTTCGGAACCACCGAATTCACAATCGTCAGCCAAACCCCCATCGATGCCGACCTGATTAAAGACATGCGGGCAGCCGCGAAGAAAAAAAAGCTGCAGTTCAACACCGTCACCACATACAAGAAAGCCAAAGACGAAAAAGGCCGCCCCATCTTTAAAAAAGGCAAACCGATGTTTGAAGCGCCGGACGGCACACTGGTGCCGAAAAAACAGGTACCGCCCATGAAGAAGCGACCGGTGTATGAAGTTATCATCAGCGCGCCGAAAGGCCTTTTTCTGGCGTATGGAGATATGCCCCAGACGCATTTCGAATCAGAGAACAACCCCGCCTCATGCAAAATCAATCTGATCTTCGATGACATGACGCCTCGAATACCTGAATGTTCGCAGATGAAAGATCTGGGACTTGGCGTGGCCATGGCTGAAAGTCCCGACGAGGTTATCGTGAAGCTGGCCACCACTGAAGCCACGGGGGAGCAGTCCATTCCCTATGATCAGGTAGGATTCGTTCAAGCCGGCGGAACCGGCTTTGCATGGGTGACTCCCCGCCGGTTGGAGGAAGGCGCTGTCCTCGAAGTGGATTCACTGGTACTGCACCCCACTGACGCCAAATCCGAATCCCTGACACCGTTCACATACGGCCAATAGTTACCTCTTTTTTTGATCCTTTTGGTTGACGAGGCGTCCATTGCATGTACGCATTGAATGTACTGTTCCCATATAAAGGAGAAAAAGAATGTCGAAGCGCCTGCAACACGCCATCGTAACCATCAGCCTTGCGATACTCGCATCGGCCTGCGGAGATCACGCGTCCACCACCACCCAAACGGATTCTCCAGCGCCGGAACACAAACGAAAACACACGCAAATCCTTCTGACCGATATACAGGGGAATCCCGCATCGCAGGCCGTTACCGTTGAACAGGGCACAGACAAACAAGCCGTCGTATCCGGTGACACGTTGCGGCCGGGTGACATTCTTCGTACGGCCGAAGGAGCCGATGCGGAGCTTCGGTTCGGTAGCGGCACACTGGCCCTTCTTCATGAAAACAGCGCCGTAAAACTGGGTATTTCGCCGGAGGTATCGCAGCTGAACGGGCAGCTTACCATTTCGCGAAAACCCGGTGCACCTTTACCTTTTGTGTTTGACATCAATGGGCAGCAGTTTTCGGTGATTAACGGCAAAACCACCGTGGAGACCCAAGGCGACCAAACGGTTGTCGCGGTAATTTCAGGAGAAATTCTTCGACTCGGCGACGAAAAGTATTTTTCAGGCGGTGAACAGCTCTATTTGCCGACCGCCGCGCCCCCAAAAGGCAAGAACGTTCATCGGCTTGGTCCGACCGTGCCGCATATCCCCGAAAGTCAATGGGCGCCTTCCATCTCTCCGCTGGACACTGCGTCGGCCGTAGCGCTGGGCAACCCGATTCGTCGCGGCATCGGCACCCTGACGGCGCGGAACCCCAGAACGGACAAGACCACACAGAATGCCATGAAAATGGACCGACACGTGGTGAATGTAACAATTCGCGAAGGGGTGGCGGTTACCGAGGTGGAAGAAGCGTTCACCAATCAGAGCAATGTCACGGTGGAGGCCACGTACCGATTTTTAGTTCCGTCCACGGCGCACATCACGCGGTTGGCCCTCGATGTGAACGGCCGAATCGAGGAAGGCGAAGTGCTCGAAAAAAAACGGGCGGCGCGCATTTTCAAGCAGATTGTGGATGACAGCATCCGTCCCAAAGATCCGGCACTGCTCGAATGGGAGCAGGGGGCGGCGTTCAAAATAAAAATATTTCCCATCAAGCCCAAAGAAACCCGGCGCGTGTTCATCACGTACACCACACCATTGCTTTTCAATTCGGGATACGCCAAATATGAATATCCGCTTTCATCCCCTGCGGGAGCTGCCGAAATGGACACGTTTTCCATTCAGGCCGATATTCAAACAGCCACGCCCATTCGGGCGGTGAAAACGCCGTTGTTCAATGCGCAGAGTGAGCAGCACGACACATCAGCCAAAATCGCGTTTTCCGCACAACATCATGCGCCGCAAAACAACTTTGTCATCACTATCGAAACCGTTCCGCAGGAATCGCCGCTCCGCACGCTGGTGCAAACTGAAAAGAACGGCGAATCGTTCGGGATGTTCATTTGGCATCCGGATGGTTCCGCATCGCCCGTTCCAGCCGCCGGTCGGCACATACTGGCGATGATTGACACCTCCTATCGCACGGAGCAGTCACTAATCGAGCTTGAAGCAGCGACGTTAATTGAAATGCTGGGAGGGCTGGGGCACGAGGACCGCTTCAATGTGCTCGCGTGTGATTCCAGCTGTCGTCCGGTGTATGAAGACTACGTCGAACCCACCGCAGCGCGGCTCATCGACGTGTACGAAAAAATTCACGCCATCGAACCCGGCGGTTCTTCCAACCTGCTCGGAAATTTCAGTCAGACATTTCTGATGGCGCCCCAACCCGCTCCGGTTGACGTGGTCTATCTGGGAGACGGCATCGCCACCTCCGGAGAACTGAACAACCGCAAGTTATTGCAGCAGCTGGAACACATCCGTCCCGCTGGAGTACGGGTTCATACGGTTGGAATCGGACCCAATATTGACGCTGCCATGTTGCGCAGGTTGGCCAGTCACCTGGGCGGTGCCAATTACAATCTTTCATTTGGAGAATCTCCCGGAAATGCGTCATGGCAACTGGCAAAAATGTTTTCCCGCGATGCCCTGACGAATATCAGCATCGAAGCGAACGACGACGCTGGACGCGCCATTGCGCTGTCTCCCCGGCGCGCAGGATTTCTTCCGAGCGGTCAGGCGCTTGCGTTCTATGCGCGCCTCGATAACCTCCCTGCTACCGCACCATCCAACGCACAGATTCACATCTCGGCAATAAAATCAGATGGTTCTCACTTTGAACAAACCTACCGTGTACAACTCTCGGCGTCGGCACCGGCACCCGGCGTTGTCAGTCGCTTGTGGGCCGGCGAACAAATAGAAACCCTCCAATTTGAAGACGGCGATGCGTCGTCTATCATCGACCTGTCGCGGAAGTACCGTATTGCCAGCCGACTCACCAGTTGGATTGTGCTGGAGAACCAACGGATGTACGACATCTTCGACGTACAACGAACCGACGGAGAACAGGCCGTCGCGGAACCCGGGGATTTCACAGACGCAGATGTGGAAGTCACCGACAGCGAAGACGCCGAATCCGAATCAGACAAAGCGTTTGCGGCGCCCCAGCTGCGGCAGGCATCCCGTGCGGCATCCGCAAGCCCTAAAAAAAGAAGCGCCAAAGCAAGCGGTGTCAGCGCGGCGGATCCGTTGACTGTGATGGACGGCGCTTCACCACGAAGTTCGGAGTCCATAAAATCGATGCAGGGGCCGACCATTCGTCCGCGGGAATATCCGTCGTGCTCGAAACCACGATATCAAATCGATATATCGGCGTTTTCCATTTCCGGCGGCGGCGGTGAAGAAAAGGCAACCAGCATTCAGCAGCAGCTTTCCGCCCATCCGCTATCGCGCTCTCTGCATCGACGATATGTACGCCAGCTCGCTAAAATGACGACCCGAGACAGGGCGCTTGAAGCCGCGAACAACTGGCGAGCGGTTGACCCGTACAGCACCACCGCACTACGCGCGTCTGCCGCCGAAGTGGCGCGCGGTGGTCACCGACAACGCGCAATTCGGCTGTACGATGCGCAAACTGAAATCGCCGCAGACAGCATTCAAACCCATCGTCGTCTGGCACAAATGCAACGTACCATCGGTGACCACAACGCCGCAGCAGGCCATTTCAAAGCGATCCTCTCTTTATCTGCCAAAGCTGATTTCAACGACGTCATCGACTATTTATTCGAACTAATCTTGAGTGGCCAGCATGCCCTGTTTGAGCTGGAGGCCGATGCTGTACCCGCACTCAATCTAGGAAGAACCCAAACGCAGCAGCTTGAGGCGCTGCGGGAAAGTATTCATACCGGAATTGTACCGGAACGAAACCTCGCCGTTCAGAAGGGCCCCCTTTCCATTTCGGTTTCGGCAAGCGCTGATGTCGATATTCACCTGGTAGATCCATATGGACGTGTTTCCAGCGGCCTATGGCCTTTTGGTGCAGAGGTAGACGCCTTCTCGACGCAAACCGAAGAACGGTTTTATGCACAGGCTTCACTGCAGGGGGGGTACAAAGTCGTCATCACCCGACCCACTCCTTCCGCATCTCCGATAACCGGAACGGCAACCATTCGCTTTAAAGGAAAACAGAAAAACATTCCGTTCCAATTGACCGGCAATGAACAAATCGTGGCAAAAATATCGTACCAACGCCTTCCCGACAAACGCTGCTACGCAACCGAATACTGAAATTTAATTGACGCTGCCCAACAACCGAAGCAAATCGTGCAATTTGCCGGCAAAAAGAGACGGCAGAGTATAGACCTGAACGGCAAATGGAAGTCGGTTGAAATGCGATCGAATCCGATTTCGAGACACGGTGTCGGACGATACACATAACCCCCGATGGGCGTATCAAACATTTTGGCTCTTCCGGAAGTAACCGATGTAACAATGTGCACCCGCTCCGGAATCAAGCCGTAATATGCCAACACGTAATCAAGAGACACCAGCGAGGATCCGTGAATCAAATTGGCCAGCAACTCCCTGCATACGGGTCGTCTTTGATAATCCTTGCCAAAGACATAGAGCCCCTTCTTCACGCGCACAATAACACCGGAGCGAAACAGCCAGGTAATTTTGTCGACAAAATCAAGACATACTATGTTTAAAAACACTATTCCATATACAATTGAAAATCTGGTGACCGCGCTACGCATTTGACCATCTCAAAACATGCCGCTCGTGCCACGCGTGTGTCCTCGAAATGTATTCAGAGGAATCGAACGAACAAGAAGGAACACTTACTGGTGAGACGTATCCGCGTTCGGCTATAGCGCGCTGAGGCTGATTGTTCCGGATTGGGAGCCGTCTGCGGCCCAACCGGTACGCCAATCATAATATATGAAGGTACCAGTTACGGGAACATCCTGGGATGCGGCGGAAATGCGCAATTGAACAGTATACATGACTTCCCCGTCGGTTCCTTCCACTGGGGCAAACATCATAAATGCCAGTACCCACTCATCGCCATATTGTCGAATACAGTATGCCGACACGTCACTGGAATAGATCAACCCATAGGAATTGTCCGCTGCGAGCACCCCGTTGATGTCCTCCAGGAGTGCGGCGCCGTCTTCGAAACGAAGCGTCGCTGTTCCCTCCCATTGTCCACTGAATGTAACGGTGTAGGTACCGTTCCATGGCGTCGGGATGCTGTCGGCCAGCGGGCACATTTCCACGGTGCATGCGATACCGAATTCTTTGTTTGAGTATTGTGAAAGCGTCTCACTGCTTCCGGTTTGAATTCGCATCTCAGATACATCGCCGTCTTCATCATATGTGTACATTTCCACCATATTGCTGAAATTTTCACAGTCAGCGCCGATGCCGTCGGAAATGGTTGTTGTTTGGGTTACAGTGCGGGTATCGTCGTCATATTCAATCGTTACAGGGATATTATTGCAATCATAGGTTTCGGACCGGAGCGTTCCGGCGATGGGTCGATTAAGGGAATCCCAATTGGTGAATTCCAGCGTGGATCGTTGTTCATTTCCGGCGCCTTGTTTTTTCAACAGCTTTCCGGCCTCGTCGAAAATGCTTAGCTCCATACCGTCGGGCCAAGTGCGAAAAGAGAATCGTTCCTGAAGCCAACGGTTTTCGCTGACAAAGGCTTCAATGGAGTCATAGCCGTTGCTGCTTGATAGCGTGGTGACATCGAAATCCTGAGTACAGTAAAACGAAAGAGTATCCGCACTGAAACCACATTCCAGCACGCCGTCATAGGTGGTTGAATTTACGGTGTACGCAACGTCCGCGCGCGCCATGTATCGTCGGCATTCCGTTTCTGATACGGGGGTATAAACATAATAGTCGATACCTTCAATTCCCCCCGATGCGTTCGGATAATCGACCGTGTGGTAGTACAAATACAGCTTTTCATCAATTGTGGTGTACGAGACGTAGTTATTGTCCGACGATTCTCCGGAGGTTGCGGTCAGGTGAAAATATTGGGAATCAGAATTAAACGAATCGATTTCTGCCGAGAAAGAAGACACCTGCTCCATGAGCGAGGCGCTTTCCCATAAGTCGGTTGGACTGAGTTCGAGGACATCATAGGATGATTCCAGCCCGGGCGCGCGTGAAACCCAAATCCCCACCAATGGCAATTCGTCTGTGTCTGTGTCTGTGTCTG
>JAFGXQ010000225.1 GCA_016936575.1 Deltaproteobacteria bacterium | reverse complement strand
GTCTCCGGGAATTTGCGGATGGTCGATGCACCATTCAATCGACTTTCCCTTCGCGTGTTTAATGTTAACGATAAATCCGAATTCAATATTTACGCGTGCGGGGATCTCTTCACAGAAGCGGTCAATTTTCGGGAGGTCTTTGGCGCTGGAATTCCAGCCGTTGTAAATGCCGTAGCTGACGATTTTCACCTGGTGTTTGGATTTTGCCATCTATTTTACTCTTCGTTGATTCCGTTTTCGCCTTTGTATGTCGCTATCAGAAAAACGGACAGCTGTCACCCATCGCGATTCAGTCGGTGAGGCGTCGGCAGTTTCAGGGGAGCAGGCGGACGCCTAGTCGAGGGCACCGAATCGATAGGCCATGCCGATGGCGAACATGGGGCCGCCGATGCCGACGTGTTCCGTCGATGTTCCCCAACTGTATTCTTTCTCTCGTTCGCCCCAGATGCCTGCGCCGCCGGCGGATGCGGAAATGCCGATGGAGCCGGCGTCGCCGTTGCCTCGCACCCATGTGAATACGCCCAATGCGCCGAATCCGTAGCCCATCACGCCGCCGCCGCCTTCCAGGAACATGTTGGTACGCAATGACATGGGCCAGGTGAAGCGACCGGTGGTACCGGCGTAAATGAAGCCCGACACGTTGTCATCGTTCGGTCCGCTTTTATAGTAAAGGAGTGTATTATGAATAACAATGTTCAGCCCCTCCTGGGCGCCGAGGCGTACTCGTTGCGCCAGAGAGAATGCATGCTTGGTGGACTGCTCCCATTCGGGCTCGGCAGCGTCGTCGTAGGCGCCGGCATCATCCATACCCCCGAACACACTCATCATTTCGCTTAAATCTCCGTTGACGGAAGCCATTCCCACGCCGACACCTACCGCAAACGCCCGACCGTTGTAGCCGCTGGAGAGCACCATATTGTTGGAGACAACTTTGCTGCCGTCGGTCCAACCGAATCCGAGGGGAAGAATTCGAAAATCCACAAAGAAGTGCGGGGTAAAGTACGCCACTGCGAAATCACACAACGCACCGAACCCTTTGCCCCCGATATTGATTATCGGTCGCAACGTGCTTTCCACCTCGCCAACGCCGTTGAATTTTCTCGGGTACACATAACTCGCATCTTTTTCATTTGTTGCAGGACGCACCGTGTCAGATGTGCGAACGCGGTCCCCACGCCATATTTCAGCCAGGCAGCTGTCGTCGTTCACCGCCTCCACCACGAGCACCGCAACCACTTCTTCGCCGCTGAAGCCTGTGGTGCCCGCGCCGGAAATCTGTCCTTTGCGATACACATTGAATCTGTCTCCCACCCGAATTCCCTCACCCTCGCCTTTGTTTAAGGTTACTTTGCCGGGATGTTTTTCGACAATCGAAAGTGTCAGGTCAGTGCGGGAACTCTCGGGAACAGATGCCGCCGGCGTTGTCTGAACAGTATTCTGCGCAGGGACAGCAGCGGGAAACGGTCCGCCGGGAATGGTAACCGGCGCTGCGGCGGTTCCTTCAGCATCAGCCTGTGCAAGTTGGATGGCGGTAGTTGAGTCGACCTTCATCCACAACGTGCCGTCCATTTCCACCACATCGGTCACTTTTCCGTGTGAGACCGGAATGATTTTTTTGATGGTTCCCGCGGCGTTCCCCTTGGTGGAAAGCACTGCAACGCCGTTCTGCCCCATGGCTACATACAACTCACCCTTGAATTCATGTACGGAATACACTTCTCCGGGAAGAGGTATCTCCTGCTTTGTCTCGCCCGAAATCGCAACCAGCTTGTTGTCTTCAACTGTATAGGTGACGTCGTGTGAGGCCTCGGTATTGTGGGAATCTGTGTCGTCCTGTGCCCAAAGTATCGGCGTGCAGAATAGAAGAATGAATAATGTGAATACAAAAATTTTCATAAACTCCTCCCGAAGTTTTTCATACCAGAAAAATCAACATCTACAGAGGGAACACCTGGAACACAATATTTGGGAACAAACGTCGCCACTTTTCACGGAAGTGGCATTTCGCATACGTTTAACGATGCAAAAAATTCAAAAAAATCGGTTCGCCGGGAACCAACTCCATCACCTGTGCGTCTAACCGAATGGGTACCCAAGAAACAATCAGCGAAAGGAGAGAGCGATGGCGAAACGGCATTCCACACTCTTTTCCAGTGTTTTTATGGGGCTTTCCCTGGCACTGGGAATTGTTTTTTTCACCCCTGCGGTTTTGGGAGACGGGGTATCTTCATCAGGGGATTCCCGAATCAATCTGCAACAGCTGAACAAGCGCTACCGAAACGCCATGGTTCGTGTTGAAATAACACCCATTCGCAATATCGGAGAGATGAGACTGAACCCCGAAAAAAAAGAAGAACTGCACGGCAGCGCGCACGGCAGCGGTTTTTTTATTTCTGAAAATGAGATTGTGACCAATGCGCATGTGGTTTTTCAGGCAAAAGAAGGCAGCATCCGTATTCAATCGCCGTCCACCGGCAATGCGGAATTTGCCATGGAACTGGTGGGAATCGGCATAGAAGGCCGCATCGACTTAGCGCTGATTCGTTTTGCAGAAGGCGAACTGGAGCGATTCAAGCTTCGCTCGGGACTGAAACAGATTCCGGTGCTGACCTTCGGTGACAGCTCTATGGTGAAGCAGAGTGACCCACTCGCTATTTTCGGGTATCCGCTTGAAAGCGATGAGCTGAAAGTGATTCAGGCCGAGGTGACCGGGCGCCACTACCACAGCAACGGTTTTGCCAATCTGGCCATTCGCCACCAGTTTATTGAAGTGGGTCCGGGGGGAACAGTTCAACCGGGAAACAGCGGCGGCCCTGCACTGAATGTGTCGGGGAAGATTGTGGGAATTCCAACGTTGGGAAATTGGCGCGGTTCACAGGGATGGCTCATTCCGTCAAATATCGTCACTGCGTTTTTGGAGCGAATTCAAAAAGCCGGTCTGGGGGAAGTCGCCATGCCGATTCCTCAGCTGGGACTGGTGCTGAAGAAAAACAGCACCGGCGCTTCGGTGCTGGCGGGTGCGCCGAAAGATGTTTCTGTGTTCGAACTCGGGGTAGGAGTGAGAGAGGTGCTTCCGGAAGGCCAAGGGAAGGCGTTCGGCATAAAAGAAGGCGATATTATCGTAGGGTTTGAAAATAAGACGCAGCAGATTTCGTGCGCGCTTGATTTCGAAGGGTATCGCGTGGTTACCGGAAAAATGGCCAGGTGGCCGGCGAAAACAAAATACCCGAGCAACCTGGACAAACCCAAACTTCATTTGGAGGAGCTGTTTTTTGTGAGTGAGCCGGGAGATGAAATCAGACTCAGCTATCTGCGTCCGGCCGATGAAAAGGGGAAAGTGGCACAGTGGATTGAAACGGTCCAAAAAATAGAAATTCAGCAGGAGAATCGGTTGCAGCGACTCGGTCTGTACGACAAACCCGAGTATGCGCGTTGGGGGGACTTGGTGCTGCAGACCTTCAACAACTTCAACGTTGAAGTGTTCGACCTTCCCAAAGAGGAATGGGAAAAAGACGGCGTTCTTGTCACATATGTGGGTACAGGCAGTATCGCAGCCAAGCGTGGATTTGACTCGGGGTATCAGGGGCGCTTCGGCGGCGGGTGGACGGTGGTGGAGCAGGTGAACGGGAACCCCATTCGCACGCTTGATGATTTCAGAGTACAGATTGCCCTGGCGACCCGGCGATTTGAAGCTGTATCCAAAGACGCGACTTTTGCCGAGAAGCTGTTGCTGAAGGAGAGATACGTCGTGTTGAAAGTGCGAGTGCCCGGCCGGAAAGGTAAAAAGGTCGATTACTTCGAATCGGTGATTCCCATTGATGAAGGGTGGAAAATGGCCAGCCAGATGGATGCGCCCGCACCCGCCGAAGCCCCGTCAAGCGATACGGTTCTCCCTCTCCACAAAAGACGGACTTGAATGATTGTTTCCAGGTTGTCACACCGTCGTCACTTTCAGTGTTCAGCTTTGTATGTGAGAGTCAACAATACTCTTCCTTGAACCGCGTTGAACTGCACCTTTTTTGTTTCTGAGGGTGCCGCAGGAGGGAGACATACATATGGAAAAATTTATCATTATTGCTGCCATTCTGGGCGTGCTGATTTTGGGTATTCTGGGTGGCGTCGACCCCAGTGTGCCGTCGTTATTAAAAAACGGGGAGCCGGATCCGTTTGCTGAAGCGCTTGAGTAGCGAACATCGTTGTTGTTTATATAATGAAGCCCAGCGTCAGCGCCGTGTCCAAATTGGCGTAGTTGTCGCGATGAGAGGAATACGGTTCGTCCGCATAGGATGAGTTCATGTCGATGCGGGCCTGAATCCCCAACTTAAATGACACGATTATACCTAATTTGTTTGCCTTCCACCAAATGAGGTCCACACCGCTGCTTGGGCCGATGAGCAACCAATTGATGTTATCTCGAAAACCGTCACCCGCTTCCAATTCGCCGGTCATGAAACCCAGATCCACCAGTACCGGCAGCTTCAGTTGAAATCCGCCTGTTCTCGACGCGGAAGCGCCCTTGGGAGAAAACACCATTCCGCCGCTTGCCATACCATAT
>JAFGXQ010000021.1 GCA_016936575.1 Deltaproteobacteria bacterium | reverse complement strand
TCGTCATCATCGCCGTCATCATCATCGGCGTCGTCGGTGTCTGTCATATCCACATCGTCCGCTGTTTTTGTGTCTTTGTTCTTTTTACAGCCCGTTGTTGCCAATACACAGATCAGCAACAAGATGAAAAATAGGAAATGTCTCGACATAAATCTCTCCTCGGTCAGTTAAAACCAAACGTTTTCGGTTATTGAGTTATACTAGAGCTATATTAGGGAAGGTGCAAAGTCAACAAGAACGTTTTCAACATTATGGAGCTGCAACGCCCTTCTGCAGCCGGAACTGAGCCGCCCCGAAGTCAGTTTGACGTGGTTGCAATTATTGGTATTACACGGAACTATGCGGAATTCGTAGTAAAATAGCTGCTGCCGATAAAAAATGAGATCGACGATTAATTTTGCAACCGTCATACCGTTACTACTAACGCCCGAAAAATGAATTTTAAGAAGTCGGGCGAGACGTATATTAAATTATGGAATTATCTGATTTTCGGTACAAAGAGGTTTTACAACACGGCGCATCAGGGCATGTGGTGATTGACGCTTCCGGTAACGTACTCGATTCCGATTCGCGATTCCTTCATTTTTTTTCGCAGAATAGTGTGGTCCGACGCAACCAATGGCGGTTGTACACCGTGTGTTTGGAGGCGGAGCAACTGACAATGAAAGAAGCCGTCGCAGAGTGTCTGATGAGCGGCTGTGCCCAGGCAGATGTTGTGGTTTCGGTTTCTAAAAACAGAACACACCGGTCGCGTTGGGTGTTTGTTGCAGAAGGGCATGGCGCCGACGGTATCGTGGGATACGTATTTGACCGTGGCGAGGTACTCCAGAACAGACAGAGCGACGACGCATCAGACTCGATCGTATGTGGAAACTATATCAAAAAGGTGAGCAGTGAGTTTCGCACGCCGATGAACGGCATTATTGGAATGGCCGGATTGCTGCTCGACACGGACCTGAATCCGGAGCAGCGAGACTTCACTGTTACCATGAGAAGCAGCGCCGAGTCACTGATGCGCATTGTGAATGATCTAATGGATTTGTCCCAGATTCAATCCGGTGAGCTGGTTCTTGATGAAGAAGTATTCGATTTCCGTCTCATCGTACGCAATATTGACGACGGAATTCTATTTCATGCCGAAGAGAAAGGGCTGAGCTATCATACAATAATAGATGATGACCTGCCGTTGCAGGTGGTAGGCGATGCCGGGAGGTTGCGTCAGGCGATTTCGACCATCATTCTGAATACCGTACAAATTACTTCCAGGGGGAATATTCTAACCAAGTACGAGTTGCTCGAACGTCACGAACGATTCGCCGGCTTCGGTGTAACCATCACAGATACCGGGGTGAATCTGAATGAAGAACAATTGGCGCAGCTCTTTGACTCATTCGCCGATTCAAACCAGATTGCCTCTCGAAGGTACGGAGGGTCCGGATTGGGAATGTACATTGCCAGGCGGTTGATTGAGTCGATGGGCGGACGTGTTTCAGTGTCGTCCATTGAGGATGGGGGAATATCCATTTCCATTCGTTTTACGTTGCGGGTCGATGCCGACGTGAAAACCGCGTCCCAGCCGTCATCCTGGTCGGATGACAGTAAAATCATGATTTATGATTTTCTTTCTGGAGGAGAGCTGATTTCGGTTGAACTGAAAAAGCGGTACAACTGCCGGTGCGAGTATCAGAACGTGGCAGAAGAAGTGATTCAGGAAATGCGGGATGCGGCAATGGCCGGGCGTCCGTTCGATGTGGCCATTTTGGATATGGATTTGGAGTCGGAATACAAAGGGCGGCAATTGTCCGGAAAGGAACTCGGACAAATCATTAAGAAAGATGTGCAACTCAGCGATACCATCATTATTATGCTGACGGCACGGGGGATTCGCGGGGATGTTCGTGAACTGCGGGAGATGGGCTTCGAGGTGTATTTGCCGAAACCGGTGAACGTGGAGCAGCTCGGACAAAGCATTTTACTCGCAAAGAGTAATCGCCATATCGTCAGAACACATCAGCCTAAAATCATCACTCGGCATACGTTGCGGGAAGAACAGAAAAAAAATGTTCATATTTTGTTGGTTGAAGACAATCTGGTGAACCAGAAAGTGGCGCTGAAGATGTTCGAGAAGTTGGGGTATAACGCGGAGTTGGCGCATGATGGTGCGGAATGTGTGGAGAAGTTGACGTACAACGCCTACGACATTGTTTTTATGGACATACAAATGCCGAATATGAACGGTTTCGAAGCGACCCGTCTGATTCGCGATATCAATTCGTCGGTTCTGGATCATTCGGTGCCGATTGTGGCGATGACCGCTCATGCGAATGATGAAGACAGAAGCAAATATCTCAGTGCGGGAATGAACGATTACATATTTAAGCCGGTCAGTGTGTCAGAGTTGGACAACGTTGTTTCAAAATGGCTGCAGGTGAGCGACAGCGTGGACCATCTGATGATGGACATCGATCGGGAGGAAATATTATTTGAGGGAGACAAGCTGTTGGAGCAGTTGGTCGGCGACGAAGATACCTTCCATAAAATTGTCAGTTCCTACCTGTCTGATGCGATGTTGCAAATCGGTCAGCTCAAGCAGGCTGTGGCCCAGAATGAAATGTCCATGACCAGGGAACTGGCGCGGATGCTCGGCAGCGCTTCCGACGACGTGACCGCCCAGGCATTGAAATTGACCGCCCGCCAAATTGAACAGGCGGCCACATTTGAAAATCGCACAAAACTGTTGACCTTGGTTGAAAAACTGGAAGGCCAATTCGAAAAAACCCGCCGCCAGATTCATTTGTAGCGCGCCCAGCTTTTCTTGAACGTTTCGGAAATTATCGATAAAAGGGGGCATGAATCGAAACGCTGAATTCTTGACGTATTTGGGCGCGGAATGGTGCCAGTGAATACGTGCACGGTATTGAGAACGTGGGGATTTTAATGGAGTTTCAGGGGAGCTTCACAAATCCTTCATTCTGGCGCATCTGCATTTCAGAGCGGGCGCGTTTGATTTGGCGCTCTGCGGTTTCAAATGCCTGCTCCGGGGTAAGTTTGATTTGGGCGATGCCTTGCTGAATGGCCATCTGACCCACCGCGACCGCCTCCCTGGGGAATACCTCCCATTCATTCATGGTAGGAATTAGTTTGTCTTCGTTCAGTCCATTGTCTTCGGCCACTTTGGCAAGCTCACGGGCGGCGGCGATGCACATTTCGTCGGTAATGGTCGATGCGCGTACGTCGAGGGTGCCGCGGAATATTCCGGGAAATCCCAGCGAATTATTCACTTGATTGGGAAAATCGCTGCGACCGGTGGCCACAATACGCGCGCCGGCTTTTTTGGCTTCCCATGGCCAGATTTCCGGGACCGGATTGGCGCATACAAACACGATGGGATCTTTGGCCATCGATTGAATCCACGCCGGTTTCACGGTATCGGGCCCGGGTGAGGAGAGGGCGAGCATCACATCGACTCCCTCAAATGCCGTTTCCGGCCCGCCTTTTCGTTTTTCTGCATTGGTCATTTCTGCGATGGCTTTCAGGTACGGGTCTTTGATATCTTCGCGTCCGGCATAAATGACCCCTTTGCTGTTGCACATAAAGATTAGGTCCGGATTCGCGCCCGCCTTGGCCAGCATAATCGCAATGCGTTGATTGGCCGCACCGGCGCCGAGCATGCCGATTTTCACCTTTTCAATCGGCTTATTAACGATTTTCAGCGCATTGATTAACCCCGCCACCGTAACCGCGGCGGTTCCCTGTTGGTCATCGTGCCACACTGGGATTTCGGCTTCTTCACGTAGGGTATCCAAGATGGTGAAGCATTTGGGATTGGCGATGTCTTCGAGGTTGA
This sequence comes from Deltaproteobacteria bacterium, assembly GCA_016936575.1. Classification (GTDB taxonomy): domain Bacteria; phylum Myxococcota_A; class Polyangia; order JAAYKL01; family JAAYKL01; genus JAFGXQ01. Next base: position 22,899 of record JAFGXQ010000021.1, on the reverse strand, counting down.
TGCCTCCGAATGTGGGCTGGATCATTTTAACGAAACTGACGATTTCTTCAGTGGTGTGTGCATTGATGCACAAGGGCACCGCATCGACGCCGCCCAGATATTTAAATAAAATGGCTTTCCCTTCCATTACGGGCAGTCCGGCCGCCGGCCCGATGTCGCCCAATCCGAGCACTCGGCTGCCGTCGGATACCACCGCGATGAGGTTTCCCTTGGCGCAATGGTCGAATACTCTTTCGGGATTCTGGTGTATATCTTTGCACGGCGCAGCCACTCCGGGCGTATACCAGATGGCGAAGTCGTTCAGTTCACGGATGCAGCACTTGGGCACCATTTCGATTTTTCCTCTATAGAATGGGTGAAGTTCAAGTGCGTCGGCCGATGGCTGGTTCGCTTTTTCGAGCAGTTCTTTTTCAGTATAGTTCATGGTTGTTGTCCTTCCTCCGGAGCGGTTGACGCACGCGGGGGGGCAGGCGGTTTGGGGGAAAGATATATTTCGGGGCTCAGTGTAAACGCTTTCTGGTGGTCCGCTAAAAAGAAGTAGTAGGTTTTCCCTTTGTACTTTGCGCTGGCCGCGGCGTCAGTACTCGGAAACGTAAGGCCGCATACAGGGCATGTCACTGATTCAGCGGTTATTTCTGTGGTTGCAGGCTCTTGGGAAGAATTTTTTTTTGCGGTGCATGCGAACGCCGTGAACAGGGCGCTCGAACAAAAAACGACCAGAAATGTGACCCCGATTAATCTCATATGATACAGTAAAATTATTCTATGCATGTTGATAACTCAACAGATTTCTGGCAACAAATTGTTGTGACCATGTAGAAACGGATAACTGCGTTGTGAAATCGCTATTCCAATTAAAGCAAAAGATCATTTTAATTCGTGCCCGAAAGCCGTTGATGTTCGATATTGTTCTTCTTTTACTGTTGCTGGTGTTCGGCGCAAGTGCAGCAATGCTCATTCACGCACCCTGGCAGCATCGCAGCGATGAGAAACCTGCGTTTATCATAGTCAACGGACAGAAAATATCGGTGGATGCAACTGGCCGAAACGAGCTGCGTCAATTGGCTCGGAATCAAGTATCGGGCGAGGTGGTACTTTCCGGCGGTGGAATATCTCATCGGGCCACATGGGCCAGCTTGGGGGCACGGGCGGAACACGCATCGATTGATCGAATTCTTTCTGAACTCGCGCTTGAAGACAGTGCGGCAACCAAATATTTGATGGAGGAAACCGGCGGTGAGATGTCGGTGCGGATTCCGGTGTCACTGGATAGCGGGGCTGCGGTGGAAGCGTTGGTGGCGATAAAGGAAAAACTTGATCGTATGCCCAGAAACGCCAAGTTTGACTTTAAAAGCAATCGCGTGGCGCCCGAGAAAAACGGTCTTTCGTTAGATGTATATGGCACGTTGGAACGCATGGACGATGCGCTGCAACAGGGAAACAGCACCGTTGCAATGAAAGTGGAAACCGTTAAACCCGATGTTGTCGCCGCGGAGCTGAAGAATATCGATGTCGATTCTGTGGCCGGGTTCTACGAAACGCCCTATTCCCGGATGAAAAAAGATGAAGACCGCACCTACAATGTGAGCCTGGGCGCCTCGATTCTGGACGGTCATGTGATTATGCCCGGGGAATTGTTTTCGTTCAATGACACATTGGGAGATCGATCCCAGGCCCGCGGATTTCGGTATGCACCGGTGATTGCGGCCGGAAAGATTGTTGAAGGGATGGGTGGCGGCACCTGTCAGGTGGCGTCAACCCTGTATGCGGCGGCGTTTTTTGCAGGATTGACCATTGAAGACCGAGTTCCCCATTCCCGGCCGTCTTCGTACATCAAATTGGGGCTGGATGCGACCGTGAGCTATCCGTCGAAAGATTTAAAAATACGAAACCCGTTTGAGTACCCGGTGGTGATCCACTTCAAGGTGGAAGAGGGGAATGCACGGGTGGAAATTCGGGCCCAAGAACGACCGTTTACAGTGTCACTGTTGCGAAAAATCATCGGTACAACACCGTATCCGGTGCGCGTTGTCAGCGACGCCAATCTGCCACTGGGCAAGGAAGTGGTGACACAGCGAGGCGTACCGGGGTATAAAGTGAGTCGTTACCGGATTATTGAACGCGATAAGGTGGCATATCGATTTCAGTCATTTGACCGGTACCCGCCGACCGTGGAGTTTGTTCACAAAGGTACATCGCCGCCCGGCGCGGTGAATGAAAAAGAGGCCCCGAAACCGGATATGCATAAACCATATCGCGCATCTGCGTCGTTGAGAATGGTGCAGGGGCAAGATTTATGGTATGAAAAAACACATAATTAGAGTTGAACTCTATTTGAACCGTTATTTCTCAAGCTGTTTGCCACAGGGAGGTTTTCATCGATGAGCGTACTCAGTTTTTATTTTGAAGCACACCAGCCCAGACGCCTGAAAAAATCTCCAGTACCCAGTGATCCGTTCGACGACGTTTTGAATCGCGAGGTATTGGAGAAAGTATCGAAAAAGTGCTACCTGCCCGCGAACGCCATGTTCTCGCGCCTTATCGAGGAAAACGAAAATTTCAAAATATGTTTGAGCGTTACGGGGACGCTGCTGGAACAGGCGGTGATGTTCAATGCCAAACTCGTGGACAGTTTCGCCAACCTGGGGCGTCTGGCGCGGGAAACCGGGCGGGTGGAGTTTTTAAATGAAACCTACTACCACTCGCTGACCGGTCTGTTCAAGGACGGCAATAAAGAAGAGTTCAAAGCGCAAATCAAGAAACACCGCGAGATGATGGAAAAATATATCGGCGTGACGCCCAAATCATTTCGAAATACCGAGCTGCTTTACAACAATTCGATTGCCACCATCGCGGCGGAACTTGGCTATAAGTCCATTTTGTGCGAAAAACGCGACGACATGATCGCCGGGCATTCGCCCAATGCGGTATTCGCCGATAGCCTTGATGCGATAAAGGTGATTCCCCGCAATTATGATTTAAGTGACGAGCTGGCATTCCGGTTCACCCATCGTCATTTTACCGCGGATTCCTTTGCGGACTGGGTGGCTCGAATCGATGGGGAAGTTGCGATGATAGGGATGGACTACGAGGCGATTGGAGAACATCAGTGGGAAGATACCGGGATATTCAAGTTTTGGGAACACCTGCCTAAAGCGTTGGCTGAAAGACCCAACATTGTGATGAAGAATCCCACAGAGATTGCTCATACATTGAAGGAAGCGCCCCGCGTGAGCGTCGACGATCTGGCCACCTCATCATGGGCGGACGAGGGTCGGAACACCAACCCCTGGCTTGGAAATCGGGCACAGCAATCTCTGTTTCACAAGTATCAGGATTTGGAAACGAAAATCAAATTGAAAGGTGACGAGCATCTGCTCGATACCTGGCGTCATTTGGGCACATCAGACAACTTTTATTATATGTGCACCACTCGGCACGGTGCGGACGGTGGCGTTCATGAATATTTCAGCCATTTTCACGACGTAACTGAATCTATTGTAGCCTATACCACGGCGTTGGTGCAGTTATCCACACGTCGAGCCCATAAAACCAGGAGTAAACCGGGTAAATTCGCTGCGCGTCGGTATAGACGTCCGCGTATTCTGTTGGTGACGCCTGAAATCACCGAATTGGCGTCGGGTTTCGGCAACTTGTCGAACGTGGTGAGCGCCAAGGGAGGAGGTCTGGCCGATATCAGTTCCGCACTCATTGATGAAATGATGAAAATGGGGCTCGATGTACATGTGGCCATTCCCAAATACGAACGGCAGATTCGCGAGTACTCACAAATTTCACAGCGGGAACTCGATCGATTGGCCAGCATTTTTCAAGGCCCCAAGCGGATTCACCTGGTTCAGGATTCCTCGTTCAGTCATATTAGAGACGTTTATGAGAAGCATGGCGCCAACGATGCGTTGGCCCGGGCCGTTGCGTTTCAGGAAAAAGTCATCAATACCGTTCTGAGCGAAGCTATGCCCGCCCACGGAAAAATGCTGGTGCACTGCAACGACTGGATGACCGGGTTGATCCCGGCTGCGGCCAAGGATCGCGGCTTTAAGACCATGTTTACTATCCATAATATCTACAGCGAAAAGAAGACCCTGCGTGAACTTGAAACAGAGGGCATTGATGTAAGCCGGTTTTATTCTGAACTATATCTGGAGCAGCATCCGGATTCTGTTCCCAACCCCTGGGAGACCATCGGCGTGGACTTTCTGCTGAGCGGTATCAAAGCATCGGATTTTGTAAACACGGTGAGTCCCACATTTTTAACTGAAATTGTGAACGGATACTTTCCCGACATTATCAGCTGGCAAGCCCGAGAAGAGTTCAAGGCAAAATATTACGCGGGCGCAGCTTCCGGTATTTTGAATGCGCCGAAAGCGAATGTGCATCCGGCTATCGGAAAAGGGCTGGAGCTGAACTACGATGAAACGAACTTTGTGGAAGGAAAAAAAGTGAACAAAGTGGCGTTTCAGGAGCGCACCGGGCTGAATGTAGACGAAAACGCGCCGCTGATGTTCTGGCCGTCCCGGTTGTTTTCGCAGAAAGGCCCGGAGCTGCTGGCCGCAATCGCGCAACCGTTGGTTGATTTTTATCGCGATCAACATCTGCAGATCGCGGTGGTGGCCAACGGTGACTTTGGTTGGGAGCGGATTTACGGACAAATTGCCTGCACCAGTGAAGGTCGAATCGCGTATACCAATTTCGATGCCGGGTTGAGTGAGCTGGGCAAAGCCGCAGCGGATTTTATTCTGATGCCGTCTTTGTATGAACCCTGCGGCCTGCCGCAAATGGAGGGGATGCGGTACGGCACATTACCGATTGTGCGGGCCACCGGTGGGCTGAAAGATACTGTACAGCATTTGAATATCGAAGCCGATACCGGAAACGGGTTTGTCTTCAACGACTACGTATCTGATGCATTCTGGTGGGCGTGCTCCGAAGCGATGGTATTTTGGTCTAAGCCGGAGAAAAGACGGCACCGAATACTGCGTCGAGTGATGCGTGAAGGTTTTGACAACTTCAATCTGGAAAAAACCACCCTCGAATATGTGCGCGTATATGAAAAGCTGCTTGGCGAAAAACTGGTCTAGCGGTATACCGCTCCACATCGCTATGTGCCGACGGACGGCATGACATGACCCTGCAACAGAACTGGAAGTGATGCGATAATGGCGTTGGTAACCCTGAAAAATGCGTGGCTGTCCTATGGGGGATATCCCCTGTTTGAAGATACAGATTTTCAAATCGATCCCAAAGAGCGTGTTTGTCTGGTGGGGCGGAACGGTACCGGAAAGAGCACGCTGCTGAAAGTGATTTTGGGCAAAAAAACGCTGGAACGCGGCGACCTGATGAAATCACCCGAATGTAAAATCGCCTATCTGCCGCAAGATGTACCGGATGACGTGGCGGGAATTTGTGTGGATGTGGTCGCCAATGGGGCGGATACGCATATACACGATGCGCACGAGTCCGAATATCGGGCTCATGCGGTGATTACCCAGTTGGGGCTGCAGCCGCTGGAACGGGTGGAAAGCATGTCGGGCGGACAGAAAAGACGAGTGCTTCTGGCCAGGGCAATCGTGGGGGATCCGGATTTGCTGTTGCTCGATGAACCGAGCAACCATCTCGATATCGAGTCGATCGGCTGGCTTGAAAATTTTCTGTGCCGGTTTGACGGATCGATTCTTTTTGTCAGTCACGATCGATATTTTTTAAAAAAGGTGGCGACCCGAATTGTGGATTTAGATGCGGGAAAGCTGACCAGCTGGCCGGGCAATTATGAACGGTATTTGCAAAAAAAAGAAGAACTGCTCGAAGTGGCCAGAGTGCACAATGAAAAATTTGAAAAGAAGCTCGCCGAGGAAGAGGCGTGGATTCGTCAGGGTATCAAAGCCAGGCGCACGCGAAACGAAGGGCGGGTTCGCAATCTGCTGAAGCTGCGGGAGCAGGCGAGTCAGCGCCGAAAGTCGCTCGGGAAAACGGAATTCGATATTCAGGAGCAGAAGACGCGTACCAGCAAGCGAGTGGTTCAGCTGGAGAACGCGACATTTTCTTATGGTGAAGGCGAGGAGATTATCAACGGGCTGTCCACCACCATTTACCGTGGCGACAAAGTGGGGATTGTGGGGCGCAACGGTTGCGGAAAGACAACGTTAATCCGGTTGATGCTCGGTGAACTGGAGCCGACCCAGGGAAAGGCCGTCGTTGGGGAGAATCTCGATGTGGCCTATCTGGATCAGTTGCGGGATAAACTGGACAGAGACAAAACCGTTGCGGAAAATATCTGTGACGGCGACAAGGTGTTGATTAACGGGCAACCCAAGCATGTGATCTCATATCTTCGAGATTTTTTATTCACCGCTGACCGTGCGAAATCTCCAGTATGGGTATTGTCCGGTGGAGAGAAGAATCGCCTGCTGCTGGCGAAGCTGTTTACAAAACCCGCCAATGTTCTGGTCTTCGATGAACCCACCAACGACCTCGATACAGAAACGCTGGAACTGCTCGAGGATAAAATCGATTCGTTCTCGGGAACGGTTTTGGTGGTAAGTCACGATCGGGAATTTTTAAACAATACCGTGACCGGCACGTTGGTGTTCGAAGAGGACGCCGTTCGGGAATATGCGGGCGGGTACGACGATTGGCTGGCGCAGCGACCGCAATTTGCGACCAAAGAAATCGCGAAAGAAAAAAAGCAGAAACCCAGGTCCAAGGTTGGCAAACGAAAGTTGTCGTATAACGAGACCCGAGAGCTCGAACGACTCCCGGGAGACATTGAACAGTTGGAAACGGAACAAGCCGAGCTGACTGCGAAGATGCAGAACCCGGCGTTTTTCGTGAACAACGCCGATGATGTACAACGCGTTGCGTCCAGACTTGATGAAATTGAAGAAATGCTTATGAATGCATTGGAGAGGTGGGAACAGCTGGAGTCGATTAAAGAGGGCACATATGAGGGGGAAGATTGAAAATTACAAAAAGACGAAATCCCCCTTGCTGTAACAATCTCGCAATGTAGGGGCGCTTCGCGAAGCGCCCTGAAAAAAAATGAGACACAGATTTTGAATTTTGAAGATTATCAGATTGTCAGTTCCACACCGGATGAACTGAAGCAAATGTTCGCTGAGATGGGTGTGCCGCCCTTTCGCGCAGCGCAGCTGTTTGATTGGATTCACAAAAAAGGGGTGTTGGCTCCAGCGGAAATGACGAATCTACCGGAGAATATCAAGGCTGAGTTGGCGCGAAGCGGTGCATTGCAGTCGGTTCAGGTGGGAGACGTGTTCACGTCTGTGGATGGAACGCGCAAGCTCGAAATAATGCTCCGCGATGAGAAAACCGTCGAAACCGTGCTGATTCCCGACGGTGCCAAGTTGACCCAATGCATATCCTCTCAGGTGGGGTGCTCGGTGGGCTGCGAATTCTGTCGCTCCGGAAAATTCGGATTCAAACGCAATCTCACCGCCGCTGAAATCATTGGACAGGTACTGGTCGCTCGCGACTATTACAACCCGGGTGAGCAGCTCACCAATGTTGTGTTTATGGGGATTGGCGAGCCGCTTCACAATTACGATAATGTGTTGAGAACCTATCAGCTGCTGTGTCATCCCGATGGATTGAATTTGTCTTCGAGAAAGGTCACCATTTCGACAGCGGGCATTTTGCGCGGTATCGAAAAACTGGGACGCGATACGGACGGGAAGGCGGCCCTGGCGATTTCGTTACACGCGGCGGATGAAGCCACGCGCCGAAGGCTGGTAACCGGCATGAAAGCGTCTTTGGCGGAAATAATTGATTCGCTGAAAAAGTATCCGTTGCCCAAACGGCGTCGATTCACCATAGAGTATGTGTTGGTGAAAGGGGTGAATGATTCCGATGAAGATGCGAGAAATCTGGTGCGCCTCTTGAATCCGATACCGGTGAAAGTGAATCTGTTGCCGTTGAACCCGCATGATTTGTCTGACATGGAACCCCCTGACGATGTCCGTGTTGCGGCATTTCAGCAGATATTGGTATCGAAAGGCATATCTGTGTTTATGCGAAAACGACGAGGAGATGATATAAAGGCGGCATGTGGTCAGTTGTTGGGGAAGAAGGAAGAATCGTGAGCGTATTTGTTTCGTGTCAAAATCCCCCCAACCCCCTTTTCAAGGGGGAATTCTTCGCTGGCTCCCCCTTTAAAAGGGGGCAAGGGGGATTTCGGCATGCATGCGGCATTTTTTTTATTGCAGCATGCTTCGCTCTCTCCTCCTGCATGCCCTGGGTGGCGGTGACTACGAAAACCGCTGGTCCGATTGGCGGAACTTCAGACGGCGTCGTTGTGAATGCGTGCGAAATGCCTTCTGAAGGGGAAGGATATGCGTTTTATCACAAACGTGACCGTCGATACGGCAGCGAGGCGCTGACCGGGCTGGTTGAACGGGTATCGAAGAAAGTGATGATGCAGTACCCGGACAGCATACTGAAGGTCGGCGACTTGAGCGGCAAGGGCGGCGGCAAGATTACCGGACACAGCTCTCATCGAACCGGTCTCGACGTGGACCTCGCCTTTTTTGTGCGTAACCCCGCCCGGTCGTATACCGGCGATTTTTTGTTGGCGCTGCATGACCCAAATGGTGTGGCGGTGGTCGACAAAGAAGTCGGGCTGTTCGATATGGAAAAAAACTGGGCAGTGGTCGAGGCATTGTTGACCGATACCGAAACGCAGGTGCAGTGGATTTTTGTCAGCAAAGGGCTGAAGGCGCGTCTGCTGGCGTATGCGCTGCATCGGCAAAAGGATTTGTCAGTGATTGAACAGGCGGCGGCAGTGCTTCATCAGCCCGGCGACAGCGCGATTCACAATGATCATTTTCACATACGCATTTATTGTCCCGACGTTGAAACGTCACCGGCCTGCGCGCAACGCAAACCAATCTGGCCATGGGTGAAACCCTCGCATTCAAACTCAGAAAAACATCTGCCTTCCGATGATGCGCTTGTACATCTCGCATTGGAAGGATTGTAGTACGATTCGTGTGCATACGGGCGCACGCTCGGATATTGAAAAAACGGAAAAAGGTGAAGGCTTACTTTGATTCTCGGGCAATTGCGTCGTTTAGACGGATGCGAAATTCTGGGTTGTTCGGGTTGAGCTCGCATGCGATTGTTGAATGATGAACGGCCTCTTTGTATTGCCCCATGCGCATATATACACCTGATATCTGATGTTGAACCAATTCAAGTGTAGGGTTTAAAGATACTGCTTGTTTGAAGCACGACAATGAATTTTCCGGTTTTCGCATAAACAGGTATATATTGCCGAGTTGTGTCCAGTAGTGACAGTTGTATTTGTCGAGTTCGATGGCTCTGTTTATTGAACGAGCAGCTCGTCTTGATTTTCGTTGTTTTTGTAGAATTCTCCCCCGTTCATACCAGTAAGTAGCCGTGTCAGGGGAACATCGAATAGCGTGCTGAATTGAACGATATGCCATTTTAAAATTGTTTTTCGTTTCGTAGTGTCTGGAAACAGCATGGTGAATATGCGCAACAGGTAGTTCGCTGGTACCATCGGACAACCACGCTTCGACCAGTTGTTCGTTGTCTCCCGACATTGCCATACGAGCCTGACTCAGTTGCTGTTCGTTTTGATATAAATCCAAACATTTGCGGGAAATCTGCTGCATGTGGCGGATCACGTCACCGAAATACGGTTCAAACGGTGGAACGTCGACAAACTTTTTTAAGGCTGCTCGTGAATATTTTAATAAATCAAAGAAACTCACGAACTGGGTATTCAGCATATTTTCATAGGTTTGTCCCGGAAAGGCCATATAGCGTTCCACATTGGCGGTGATCACAATGTCGGGACGAATACTGCGAATCACGTCTTCTCCAAAACCAGGTGTATGCAAAAAATACAACTCTGAAAAGTAGTCGGCGATATACTGTATATGCATCGCTGAAAACGAGTCTCCAAATAGTAATGCGCGTTTTCGTTTTGCGGCGTCCGGATGAAAATTTTTAAAAATACTGATGTGTCCACGGTTGTGTAAAAAATTTGTCCAAACCAGGTTTGCCGTGGGCATATGCTCGATATGTGGAGAACGCGATTCTACCTGTGGAACCAGTTTTACTCCTAGGTCCCCGCACAGAGTGATCGGTTTGGTTTTTGAAGTGTCAATTGTGTAGTTCAATTCTGCAATGCGGGAAAATGTATTCCATGCATTTGCACAACCAACGGTATTCCAATGGGAATCCGTTCGGTAATACTGTAGTTTTTTTTCTTTTTGTTTGCGTAAGACCCCGATCGGATAAAATACATTTTCAGACATTTTCTGCAATTCACAGGCAATTCGTTTATTTGAAACAACGTAGTCATCCGGTAGCAGTTCACGATACACGCAATGCTTGTTCGGTGCGATAAACAGGTAGTATGCCGCATCGGCGTGCTTGCGACAAAAATCAATTCGATATTGAAGTGATTCCCTCCAGTAATCGAGCTGCACTTCGGGAATTGGGGTCTGCTGCGCGATTTGTTCTTTTATTCCGTTTGAATCGTGGGAAAGAAAGAGGAACTTTTTTTTGCCATGGATGGCTTGAGGTTTGGATATTTGTTTTGATTGCATGTTTATCAGTCGTCTTTTAGAAAACGATAAATCTGCAGCGAATTCCGATGCAGACGGCAAGCAGTATACACTACAGACACAGTTGCGTGTACCGGATTGCGAATTTTCGTCCTGGCTGCAATCTTAACAGAAAATGAGTCATTTGCGAAACATTCAGCGTCTCCAATGAAACGCCGGCAGGTATGTGATATCTAAGCACGCAGTTCTGAAAGGGGGGGGAATCGTCGGGGAGATGTCTGGGGACCTGCGTCGGATGCGTCCCTAGTGGGTAGTGCGGTTGCGGTGCCGGCACCGAAGTTCACGGGCGAACCCGTGCCATCCCGGAGCAAAATGACAATGACGAGTATGCTTAAAAGCAGCCATTGAGGCAAAATTTAGTGAGATACTGCGGAGCGTTTGCGCCTCGTGCAAAAATGCGAGCAGCAATCGCACCAAAGAAACCGACAGCGAAATATCGAAATAACCCGTGGCAAATTTATTTTGTCCGAACCGCCCAGTTTTACCATAGCAGCAGCACTTGGTTAGTGTTGGTTTCCTATTTATCGGTCGTATCAAATCAGTCAAACAAGACAGTACTGTCTATTTGAACAAAGGGATAATAGTATGAAAATATCAAAACACACCGTTCAATTTGGAATGATGGTTCTTTGGGGGCTATTTTTGTGTATGTGTTCTTCATCCGGGGAGAATAATACTGACACAGACGTGGATACCGGAAGTTCCGATGCAGACGCGGATAGCGATGCCGATAGCGATTCGGATACGGACGCGGATAGCGACACAGATAGTGACGCCGACAGCGATTCGGATGCGGACGCAGACACGGACGCGGATAGCGACACAGATACCGATGCGGATAGCGACACAGATACGGATACGGATGCGGACAGTGACACAGATACAGATACGGATGCGGATAGTGACGCGGACACGGATAGCGATGCCGATAGTGATACAGATACGGATGCAGACACCGACGCGGACAGCGATACCGATAGCGATACTGGAACCGATTCGGAACCATCTGTCGACTCAGATTCCGATACCGAGACGGAACCCGCGCTGGAATGCGAACCATACACCCCGTCGGACCCAATATCAGTGGATGAACAATCGGTCACCATCAGTCTGGGAGATGGAATTGTGCGAGTTCAGGTTTGCAGGTCAGATATTTTCCGCGTGCAGTATACAAAGGACTCCGCAATTCCCGAAACCACCTCTTTGACTGTAAACGCCGACTGGGGCACGCCCGATTTTTGTGTGACGGACGATACTGCGTCGGTGATCATTACCACAACGCGGATGGTGGTAAAAATTAATATGTACAATGGACTGGTGACCTATACGGATTTGGAAGGGAATATTCTTCTCTCTGAAGACGGGAAAAATGTGACACCCGCCAATGTGGAAGGTGTGGACACGAACGAAATTGAAACGGTTTTTAATTCCCCGCCGGATGAAGCGCTCTTTGGTTTGGGGCAATACCAGGATAGCCAGATGAACCGTAAGGGGAACAACCGACGCATTCTCAATTTAAACGCCGATACGGTCGTTCCCGTGCTGGTTTCCAACAAAGGGTACGGTGTTTTCTGGGATAACTATTCTGAATCTAATTTCTATGGTGGTGAATCGTTCAATACGAAATATCGTTATGTATCTGCAGCAGGAACACTAGTGGACTACTATTTCTTTTACGGGCCGAGCATGGACGAGGTTGTTGCCGGGTATCGCGCTGCCACCGGGCAAGCCCCCCTGTACCCCAAGTGGGCGTATGGACTGTTTCATTCAAAAGATAAATATACGAGTCAGAATGAAATTTTAGGCGTGAAAGACGGCTATCGCGATAACAATATTCCAGTGGATTGTATTGTACAGGATTGGGACTATTGGACGCCCAATTCCTGGGGTTCCCATCTTATGGACCATAATCGCTACCCGAACCCCGAAGCGCTGGTCAATGAAATGCACGATGCGAACGTACATACGATGATATCAATCTGGCCGGTATATCAATACATGGCCGCCCCCCCGCAATCAGACGACCAGGACAACTACAACGAACTCAATACGATGGGCGCGCTCTTTCCCAATGTTAGCGGTGACTTTCGTTTTTATGACACGTTCAACGCGGAAGCGAGAACCGTTATTTATCGACAACAATACGAACGTTTGGTTGGAAAATATGGTTGGGACGGCATCTGGGCAGATAACACGGAACCTCAGGACTATCCGCCGGGGGCGATAAATATAAGAGCTGTGGATACGGCTTTCGGCAAGGGGGCGCATGTGATTAATGCATATCCGCTGGGCCATAGCCAGGCATTGTACGATGGATGGCGCAATATTGGTCCCGACGGCAAACGAGTGTATATTCTTACTCGCAGTGGATTTGCGGGGCAGCAACGATACGCCACCACGTGTTGGTCCGGCGATATTGACTGTGATTTCCCCACGTTCGCCCGACAGATTCCCGCCGGATTGAATTTTGTTGCCGCGGGCATTCCATACTGGACCACAGACATCGGCGGCTACTGGGGACACAATGTGGACTGGAGCACAAACGAGAATAACGAATTGTTTACCCGCTGGTTTCAGTACGGCGCATTTAATCCCATTTTCAGAATTCATGGGGGGGGGGCGAGGGAGCTCTACGGAAATCAATGGACAGATACCACCAAAGCCAACCTGCTGAAGATAGACAAGCTGCGCTATCGTTTGATGCCGTATATTTACTCTCTTGCCTGGATGGTGACTAGCGATGGATACACCATGATGCGTCCAATGGTCTTCGACTATCCCACCGATTCAGAAGTGTTCGATATAAAAGATCAGTTTCTATTCGGCCCGGCTATCCTGGTGAATCCGGTAACTGCGTTGGGAGAGACAGAACGTTCGGTCTACTTTCCGGAAGGCACGTGGTACAACTTTTGGACCGGCGAACAGCAAAATGGTGGAACCCGAACCACTGTCAGTGCGCCGCTGAGTGAAATCCCCCTCTTTGTGAAAGCCGGCTCCATCGTACCTATGGGACCGGAGATTCAATACGCCGCAGAAAGTATCGATCCATTGGAAATTCGCGTTTATGGTGGCGCGGACGGGGCATTTGCCCTGTATGAGGATGCTGACGATACGTATGATTATGAGAACGGCGAATATTCTTTGATTACGTTCAAATGGAACGATTCAGCTCAGGATTTGACCATTGAGTCGCGTGAGGGGCAGTTCGACGGTATGCGTTCGGATCGCACTTTTTATATCGTCTGGATAGATACAAATCATGGTGTCGGTGTGAATGTCGCCGCGCCGGACCAGGTTGTGGAATACGACGGAAACACTGTTCACGTAAGTCGCAATTAGACTCGTTCCTCCGTTGCGTGCTAGGGGACGGCAAACATCTGGTCGATTTCATACCTCCATGTCACCGAAGTCGTATGCGAACGCCGGATTGCAGTGTTTCGTCCTGAATCCAGTCCCAATAGAAAAATGAGCCGTTTGCGAAACAGCAACCGTCTCCTTTAAAAATAATGACAAGTATGTCATATATGGAATTGTCTTTACCTTTCAAGAAGGAGTCTCTGATGTCGGTTTATTCCATAAATAGAATATTCGCTTTACTGGTGCTGGGTCACTTAATCGTTTTACTTTCGGCATGTTCAGATGAAGGGGGCGGCGCCGAGGGTGTAGAAGGCGATTCTAATGATGTCACGGTAACCGATGGCGATGCAGACAGCGACGGCGATGGCGATAGTGATTCAGACGGCGATGGGGATGGCGACAGCGATTCAGATTCTGATACCGATAGTGACGCCGATACGGACAGCGATTCTGATACCGATAGTGACGCCGATACGGACAGCGATTCTGACAGCGACAGCGATTCAGATTCTGATACCGACGCTGACAGTGATACCGACAGTGATACCGATACAGATAGTGATAGCGACGGGGACTGTGCATACGACTGTGTCAGCAGTGAGTGGACCTGTACCGGTGACCCGCAGTGGGGCGGATTGGGCGGCGTTGTGGTAACTGAAACCCCGTGCGAACCCACTCCTGAAAATGGGTGGAGTTCGATATGCTGCAATACCGGTAGCGATGGAGATTCAGATACCGACAGCGACACCGATACGGACAGTGATTCAGATACCGATAGCGATTCCGATACGGACAGCGATACCGACAGTGACAGTGACAGCGATACCGATAGTGATACTGATGCCGATAGCGACAGCGACACCGATAGCGATACCGATGCAGATAGCGACAGTGACTCGGATTCTGATACCGACGACGCGGTATGGGCGTTTATTTCGGTGCAGAATGTAGACTTGTACCAATCGGTTCAGGTACCGCTGGTGCGCAACCGTTCCACGCAGTCGTCGAGTACGCCGGTTGTGGAGGGGCGCGATGCGATGATGCGCATTTATGTGACAACCGAGAGTGGATGGTCCAGTCGTACAGTGACAGCGCGCGTAACGATGCTGCAGGCCGGAGGAAGCTCGGAAAGCTATGAAGCCAGTGCGCAAATTGGTTCATCGTCGTCTGAGAGCAGTCTTTCCAGCACATTGAATGTCTCGATACCGGGAGCGGCGTTAGCGTCCGGAGTGAGCTATGCGGTGGAACTGGTTGACGATGGGGAGCCGGTAGGTGATGCGAGTCATACCCGATGGCCGGAATCCGGCGAAGAGCCGCTTTCGACAGAAGCGACCGGTGGTCCGCTGCAGGTGGTGATTATTCCCATTCGTTGGTTGACCGACGGATCGAGCCGACTGCCCGTGACAGATGGAGATGCGTTTGCCAATATACAGAATGCCATTTCAGACTTGTACCCGGTCGATGAACTGAACGTCGTCGTGTCAGATACGCCCCTGGACTGGAATCAGCAGCTGGATGCGACTTCGTCGTATGCCTGGGAGACCCTGCTGAATGCGGTGACCGATCGACGCAGCGCAGACGGCGTAGGCGGTAACATTTACTATATGGGATTGTTCCGGCCGACTGAGAAATTCTTCGATTGGAACGACCCTGAAAATTCTTTCTGCAATTACGGGTGTATCACCGGACTGAGCTGGCAGTCGAACGGCGTTACCAATACCTGGGCCAGGGCGAGTATTGCCGTGGGCTTTGATTCGCCTGGTGTCCCGTACACCATTGCACATGAATTGGGACACGCCAACGGGCGCGGGCACTCACCATCGGGCGGCGCCGATTATGTGGATCCGAACTACCCGATAAGTAATGGAACGCTTGATGTACTTGGATACGGCGTACGTACGGGAACCCTGTATCCAGCCTCGGATTATTTTGATTT
This sequence comes from Deltaproteobacteria bacterium, assembly GCA_016936575.1. Lineage (GTDB taxonomy): Bacteria > Myxococcota_A > Polyangia > JAAYKL01 > JAAYKL01 > JAFGXQ01. The sequence continues at coordinate 6,978 of JAFGXQ010000021.1, read as the reverse complement.
TATGGGATATGATTCTCCCCAATGGGTAAGTGCATACACCTACAGTGGACTGTTTGACATGATTTCAGCGGTGAACGAGTACTACGGTTCTGCGCCGGCGGAATCGATGCCCGGCCCCGCACCCACCATGTGGCAGCAGATTATGGTTCGTGCAGACGGCACGGGGCAATGGGGGATCGAGATTGCCATGGATGCGCCGCCGACCGGTGACGAGGTCGATGTTCAGTTGTTCACCGCGGATGGCGTTGAAATCGACACCGTAACCGGATACTTCACCGCTTTTGCCGGTGCCCCGGGCGGCGCCATCTGGATTGAGTCGATCTATCCCGACGCTCGGGCCGCCGTCATTTCAGATTTCGAATTGTACATAGAATAACAGTTCTGTCCCTTCGTATCGATTCCTGCGTAAAACTTTTTTACATGTTGTAATTTTCGTTTACCCGAATCTGTAGCGTATTCGAGCGACTGCCTGGCTTTCCCCTTTATTTAAAGGAGGATTATTGCGAAACGCCCGTTGGCGTGAGTGCTGCATTTGTTCGTGACGAACCGACTGCAAAGGAGTTTGTCATGAATGAACGGAATGTTGCCGCAAATGGAAAGTGCCTGGCGGCGATTTGGGTGAGTTTGATGGTATCTATCTGTGCTGTTGCACTTTGTGCCGACGATACGGGAAAAGATGACGGAATTCAGCCCGAGACCTGCCGAAACAGCGCCACACATGAAAAATGGATTCAACGCGGTATTCTACACAGTCACGCCGGACACGTGGTGTTGGTGGTGAAGAAACGGGCGCATGTAATGACATTGTATCGAGGTGGCAGTGCAGAGGAACAGTATCCGGTTGAAATCGGCATGGAGAACAAAACCGAAAACGGCTGGAAACCGACTCCCATCGGCGTGTTCAACCTCGAATATAAATCATATACCAAGTATTACAAAGCGCTGTTGTTCAAGATGCCCGGGTACTATGAGATTCACGGCATGGGCACAGGGCAGGGGAAGAATGGTCAGGACTGGACATGGGGCTGTATCGCCTTGTCAAACCAAGACATGGACCGCTTGTTTGAAGCCATCGGACTGGAATCAGACGGTTCCCTGGTGGGAGTGAAAAAGCGGTTTCAACTGCTGAAAAATGCGAGGCTGATTGTTGTTCCGTAGTGAAATGGTACTGCGATTCAGTCGGGGAGGGGAATGTCGAAGCTGTCGAGTCCGCGGGCGACAATGGCTCCTTTAAAATGCGTACGGGCTTCTTTCTTCAGAATTTTTTCATCATCATAGGAGTACCGCGGGCTGATATGCACCAGCGCCAGTTTTTGCACACCGGCTTCTGCGGCCAACTGCGCCGATGACGCGGCGGTGGAATGCTTTTTGTCGTTGGCTTCGGGCTCGTTTTCAAGCGTGAACATACCTTCTAAAAATGCCAAATCGGCTCCCTGCGCGATTCTGTGCATCCCCTCGCAGCGCATTGTGTCCGTTGCAAAAGCAACTATGCGACCACGGCGACTGGGTCCGAGCACATCACCGGGCAGAATCTCTCTGCCGTCATCGAGGGTGATGCGTTCTCCCGCCTGAAGTCTGCCGAACAACGGACCTTTGGGAATGCCCAGGGCAATGGCTTTTTTTAGATCGAATTTACCCGGGCGCGTGTTCTCTTCGATGCGGTATCCGAGGCAGAATGTGGAGTGCTGAAGCGGTTCCCAGTGAACCGCACATCCGTTCCAATCGATGGCCTTCGAACCGTGGGATTTGCTCCACTCAATAAAGTTCAGCTCAAAATTAATCCGGTATCGCAGATCTTCGAGCGTGTGTTGAATGAATTTTTTAATTCCCTTGGGGCCGATGATTGTGAGCGGACCGGGTTCGTCGCATTGGGCGCGGAACATCAGCACCCCCGGCAGTCCCAAAACGTGGTCCGCATGCATATGGGAGATGGCCACCACCTCCAGTGCGCGAATACCGACCGTTCCTTTTTTTAACGCCAGCTGAATGCCTTCGCCCGCATCGAACATGAGCATGCGCCCCTCGTGGCGAAACAGTACAGAGGTTGTCAATCTGGCCGGCATGGGCATCATTCCACCGGCGCCGAGTACGATGCAATCCATGGTCTGGGGTGATTACATATTGGAACCGGCTTGCCAAGGAAATTCGCTATTTGCTTGATATTAAAAGGAAAAGTGTGCAGCACAAAAGTGTCGATTTTGCATGTCGAAAATAAATGCACCCGCCATGAGTCAACTGATTGAAATTGATTTGCTTTTATGCTATGCAACCCGCGTTTAAAAAGCGAAACACGCGAGGAATGGAATCTTCGGTCAAGTGTTCAACAAGTTAAAAGAAAACAAGTGAATAGATACAACAACCTTTTTAAAGGTAACCTGAAAGGACACTATCATGGCAATTAAAGTAGGAATCAACGGTTTTGGTCGTATTGGACGTTTGGTTTTCCGCGCAGCTGCTACCCGCGATGACATCGAAATCGTAGGTATCAACGATTTGCTGGATCCCGAGTATCTCGCGTATATGCTGAAATATGACTCTGTACACGGCCGTTTCAAAGGCGACGTAAAAGTAGACGGCAGCAACCTGGTTGTTGACGGCAAAACCGTTCGTTGCACCGCCGAGAGAAATCCTGCGGACCTCAAATGGGATGCTATCAACGCTGAATACGTAGTAGAATCTACCGGTCTGTTCCTGACCAAAGAAAAAGCAGAAGCGCATATTCAAGCCGGCGCCAAAAAAGTGGTAATGTCTGCTCCTTCTAAAGATGACACCCCCATGTTCGTTTGCGGCGTAAATAGCGACACCTACGCTGGTCAGACCATCGTTTCCAATGCTTCCTGCACCACCAACTGTCTGGCTCCCATTTCGAAAGTATTGAATGACAACTGGGGAATCAAACGCGGCCTGATGACAACTGTTCACGCAGCTACCGCTACTCAGAAAACCGTTGATGGTCCTTCCATGAAAGACTGGCGCGGTGGTCGTGGTATTCTCGAGAACATCATTCCTTCTTCTACCGGCGCTGCCAAAGCGGTTGGTAAAGTATTGCCCGAGCTGAACGGCAAACTGACCGGTATGGCGTTCCGCGTTCCCACCAGTGACGTTTCTGCTGTAGACCTCACTGTAGAACTCGAAAAAGAAGCTTCTTACGACGAAATCTGCGCAGCCATGAAAGCCGCGTCTGAAGGCGCGCTCAAAGGCGTTCTCGGTTACACCGACGAAGCCGTTGTTGCCACTGATTTCCGCGGCGAAACCTGCACATCCGTATTCGATGCCAAAGCCGGTATCGCTCTGGACGGCACTTTTGTTAAAGTAGTTTCGTGGTACGACAACGAGATGGGTTACTCCAACAAAGTTCTGGACCTCATCGCTGTAATGGCCAAATAGGTAATTTGAAGGGTAGGGGCGAACCTTGTGTTCGCCCTGCCGCTGACGATGTAAGGTTGCAGCATGCTGCGTAAGGGCTACGCATGCTGCGCCCCTACGACATAAGACCGCTTCTCTTTCCGAGAGGCGGTTTTTTTATTGGAGGTGACGCGCAATGGGGCGCATTTCATTTGCCATTGAACGCTGTACTCGTTGTCGAATGCACAAAAGTCTTTGCGTTTGCTCGTTCATTCGGCCCATGTATCTTCAAACCCAAATTATTCTGATCTCCCATGTGCGGGAATACGTGAAGATTTCGGCAACCGGCCCATTGGCGTTGGAGTGCTTGCCCAACAGTGAACTGCTCATCCATGGCCGAAGAGAGAATCCCCTTGATTTGAATCGTTTTCTAAATCCAGAACGGCGCGCGCTGATTTTATTCCCTCGTCCCGGCGTTCAGCCGCTTACCCGAGAGATGGTTGAATCCGATAGTCGTCCCATCACTCTTGTGGTGCCGGATGGCAATTGGGCTCAAGCATCCAAGATGGCTCGACGACTACCCGGGGTGGAACATTTTTCCAATGTGACTCTTCCCGATGGACAGCAAACCCAATGGGGCCTACGAAAAGAAACCCATTCAGATGGCCTGGCCACTTTCGAAGCCATCGCCCGCGCGATTGGAATTATCGAGTCGCCGTTGGCACAGCAAAAGATGGAAGCGTTGTTTGATGAGATGGTTTCAAGGACGAAGCGGTTACGAGGGGCAGCGATTTAAGCCATGGACATAACCCCCCATTGTCAATTGTGGGAAGTATTTAGTATCTCTACGTATCGTTTGTTCCTTTTTCAATTAAATTATAGGAAATTCTTCGCTACCGGAATCTCTAAATTACAGAGACGTCAATAAGGTTAAAAAAACGAATATGGAGTTTTAATGATGAAATATAGATTTATTGTCGGATGGATGGTTCTCTTTGCTTTGCTTTTTGCCTGCAGTGAGAATGATGGGTCGGGTGGCGGTGATGCGGATTCAGATTCTGATGCGGATTCGGACAGCGACGGCGATGGGGATTCAGATACGGATTCGGAAAGCGATACCTCGACAGACGGAGATGACGTCGATGCGTTTGGGATCACCCGGTTGTATCCGACATTGGCCGGTGGCAAGGAGTGGACGGCCCAGTGGGACGATAATCCACGTACATTCAATTACGAAGACCCCGGAGACAACTGGTTTGATGCGGATCACGGAAATGGAAGCTATGAAGTGGTCGGCGACGGCACGTTTCTGATTTCGGGCAGCGTTCCGCGAATGCATGTTCATGATCCGCTGATGGCGGATCAGTAGCGCGACGTGGAGATCACCATGTATTTTATGCGGGTGGATGACAGTGGTACCAATTGGGGCGGCATGGTATCGTTTGCCAGAACAAATCACGGTACCACCGGTGATGAAAATACCGACAAATGCGACACCCGGGGTATCGGCGCCCGCATGCGCTACGATGGGTATATCGATTTTGAAAAAGAGACCAATCATCCGGACTCTGAATACGTGGAACATGTACGATACTGGGCGGACGGCATGCCGTTCAATCAGTGGATTGGGCATAAACACGTGGTGTATGACTTACCTGACGGCACGGTAAAACAGGAACTGTACATTGATGAAACCGACGGTGCGGACGGCGGAAACTGGGTGAAGCTGATTGAATACATTGATGACGGGACTGCGTTCGGTGCCGACTCGTCGTCGTGTAACGGAACGGTATCGTCTGCGCTTCCGCTCACCAATGAAGCGAACCGAGACGGATCGGAAAGCGGCAAACCGAATATCTCCGTTTATTTTCGCAGCGACAATGTGGGTGAGAATGGGTTGATTTACAAACGCGGAAGCGTGCGCGAAATCGACGTTCCGTAGTCGTTGCGTCACCCCAGATAAAATTTGATTCTTACGCCTCCCATCGGAATCGGCGGGGAGATCTTTTTAAAACGGATGCCGGTGGCTTGGGCCAGTTTGGGGTTGCTGGTGACGAGGCAGAGTTTCCAACTGGGATTCGCGCGTTTGATATCTCCGATTTGTTGATAAATCAACTGTAGGGGCGAACCTATGTGTTCGCCCTGTGTGGCGTGTTTGCCCTGTGTGGTGTGTTCGCCCTGTGTGGCGTGTTCGCCCTGTGTTTGTTTCGGAGGGCAGACACGTGGGTCTGCCCCTACAGGTGATTTCGAATTCGCATCCAATCGTTTTCCCCATGGTGGATTGACAGTGATTAACCCCGGCTCTCCGGGCAGTTCAATTCGAGAGATCTCCACTGCTGATAGCGAGAACTTGTTTTTAAACCCTGCCGCCTCCACATTATGCGACGCGACTTTTAACACGGAAGACAGTTTATCGGACCCCTGAATCATTGCGCCCAACGGCATGGCGAACTTCTCGGCGCGCTTTTTTTCGGCAGTGAGAATGGCTTCATCAAACGTAGGCCAATGTTCAAACGCGAACGAACGATTTATACCCGGCGCGGTTCGCGAAGCAATGAGTGCGGCTTCAATCGGAAAGGTTCCGCTGCCGCACATGGGGTCTACAAGCGGGATCTCGCCGGAATAGTCACAGAATCGAAGTGCCGCGGCAGCAACGGTCTCGCGCATTGGGGCCTCGGTAACATGGGTTCGATAGCCGCGCCGGTGCAGCAACTCTCCGGTCGTATCGATGCTGACCGTTACCTCATCGCGAATGATTCGTATCTGAATCAACGTGAAGCTGTCGAATGTTCCGTCCGGGGCGGTCTGTATTCTGGGTGGACTTGTCAGCTTGATTTTGCTTTGGATTGCATTGGCGACGCGTTCAGCCGCCGCGCCGCTATGATAAATTTTTGATTTCTTGCACGAGGCTTGAATACCCACGCTGCAATTTGAATGAATGTAGCGCTCGAAGGGCAGGGAGACACTTTCTTTCTGGAGGTCGCCAAGCCGGGTGGTACTAAATGAAGCCATGCGCAGTAAAATTCGTTCTGCGATTCGCGACTGCAGATTCACGCGCACCATGGTTTCAAACGTGCCCGTAAATGACACCCCGGCGGTGTCGGCCGATGCATTGCCCACATGGAGTTGTTTTAACTCATCAAGTAGGAGATCTTCCAGCCCGGGGGCGCAAGCGGCGAAAAACTGGTGTTTTGGAGCGCGTTTATGCATTTTTTTTGGTGTTCAAAATCCCCCCGACCCCCTTTTCAAGGGGGAGTCGATACGATATTCCCCCTTGAGAAAGGGGCAAGGGGGATTTCGACATGGCGATATTCATTGCCCGATAAAATCAATCGCAATTTGCGACCAAGACTCCAGCTCTTCACGCCGGGGACCGGCCAGATCTGCGATTTTGACAAATCCTGATTCAGTGATCTGCTGTTCCCGCTTGCGAACGTTATGCGCAGGAAGCTCACACACGTGGATAATACCGAAATGCACCTTACCTACTTCGTTGGAATCATCGTTGAGCAGGGCGACAATTTCGGGGGTGAAATCGCCGTCCACGATCACTTCCTCAGCGATTTCGCGCTTCACCGCTTCAATATATGTAGCCATATCTTCAGATACATCGCCCCCTTCGGCAACCTGCTG
>JAFGXQ010000224.1 GCA_016936575.1 Deltaproteobacteria bacterium | reverse complement strand
TGATGACCTCTGTGACGGGCGAATTCCTCCACCGCGGCATCACGGGATGCAAACCAGTGAATCTTCAGATTCTGCGAATGCTTCACGACGGTTTCAAAATCGCAATACCCCAGACTGTTGCCATCCAAATCGAGAACATCCACTTTCCGTTGTGCAAAGCGATTCAGATCACCAGTAACCAACTCCGCTCGTCGCAACGGTGCGTTCAACGCCACCAATCGGGTATAGTCATCGTCACTCCTGTCAACGGCTCGAGTTCCCAAACCGAAAACCAATCTCACCATGCCCGCTTCCGGATTGATTGATTCATGCCATATGTACGGATTGAACGACAGCCCGACTCCCGCCATGTGCGGATAAAAGAACGAACCGTCCATGCAACCGGAAACCCGTTGAACCAATAACCCCATCTCTTCATCGCGCTCGAGAAGACCCCTTTTCTTTCGATACAGCAGCGCCTCCCGACTCAACGTAGACGCAAACACTTTTTTTACCGCCGAAACAAATGCTTCCATGCGCTGTTCCGGATTTCCCTGATTCGGTAGAAATACGCTATCGTATTTTCCGGCAAACGCATTTCCGAAATTATCTTCGAGCAAACTGGAAGATCGCACAATGATGGGCGCCTGACCGAAATGATTCAACATGTCGAAGAAACGCTTGAGAATGTGTTCCGGAAACTGCGCAGAGCGAATTCTGCGCCTCGCGTCTTCGGCGCCCTGCAGCATCGCCTCCTCACTCTGACGCCGTTGCTGCATCCACCAGCTTCCGTCAGAAACCAAATATGTGCAAAACAGGTCTGTGCCGACAAAAAACGAATCGTGCTCCTCGACGGCGTCGGCGTATCGCGAAAAATCTTTTTTTAAAATCGCCCGCGCCAGCAGCATTCCCACCGATTTTCCGCCCAGACGTCCGGTCGCCAACATTCGACCGCGTATTCTCAGCAAATCTTCAATTTCAAAGTACTTGTCGGCCAGCTCAATCACGCGGGGATTGCGACTGATCATCATCTTCAGCAGCAGCGGTTTAAATGCGTTCACCTCTTCCCGTGTCGCCCTGCCCGCTTCCACCGCTTTCAACAACTCCTCTACCTGTAAAAACGTTTTTGACCAGAACCCCCGCTGATAGCTGGCCGCATCCTGCCACGACCAACTGACGTCTCGCATCGTCGTGGTCACGGTAGAGCTGTGAACCACGGGCGTAAAATCATCTCCGCGCCGCTCATGCAGCATATACATCGCAGTGGAATGCCGATGCTTCACTTTCTTGGGAATAATGAAAAACCGGTTTTCCCGTTGAAATACATCTATCAATATCTGTGCATGCTCCACAATCGGCGTGGTCGCGTGAAATGAATGTTCATCTCGAATAAACGCGAAGTAGGCTATCGTATCATTTTCATGAAGATACGGGCAAATCAGCGCAAAAAAATTACCGACCATCAGGTCTGAAAACCAGCTCGCCGCCAACGATGAAAGACAATCGAAAATGTAGCACGCCCCAGGCCCGACCTCGTCAATCTTCTGATGAATCAAATACGTGAATCGCTCGAAACCGATTTCAGGAGACAACGCCACCACCTCGGCCGATGTATCTGCGAGCAGCAGTGCGGGATGAGACCCAAATCGAAAATACACCACATGACGCCCCCGCTGCAGCGACTCCCGGCAAAACGGTTCCACGAATGCTGCGTATTCATCAACTCTGTCGACATGGAAAGTGAGATTGTCTCCGGAAAGGATACCCTTCAGCACCCGGTCAAGCCCCGCCAGTCCTGTAGAAAATATCGTCGACTCCACTGTCATCACAACCGATTCTCCCCTCTATAACACGAAAGCCAACCGCCTCCGGGACAGCCTCCCGACTACACCACGCCCTGGGCCAACATGGCGTCGGCCACTTTTTTGAACCCGGCGATATTGGCGCCCTTGATGTAGTTGCACCAATCCCCTTCCGTCCCATGGGCGAGACATTGGGCGTGAATCGCTTTCATGATTTGCTGCAGACGCTGTTCCACTTCTTCGCGCGTCCAACTCATCATCATGCTGTTCTGGGCCATCTCCAATCCACTCACAGCAACGCCACCCGCGTTGGCCGCTTTTCCAGGCGCGTACAGAATTTTATTCTGGTGAAACACCTCAATCGCCTCTGGAGAACAGGGCATATTGGCGCCTTCGCTCACCAGAAAGACACCGTTTTTCATCAGATTGGCCGCATCCCTCTGATTCACTTCATTCTGGGTGGCACTGGGAAACGCGCAATCCGCTGCGATGTCCCAAAGGGGATTGTACCCCAGCCCCTGATCAACCGGAATATACGTTACCCCCGAAAACTGTTCGGCATATTCGGCAATTCTTCCCCGCCGCACATTCTTCAGCATCATCACAAATTCCAGTTTTTCGGCATCGATGCCCGCCGGGTCATGAATCATTCCACTCGAATCCGACAGCGTCACCGCTTTGCCGCCCAGCTGGATAATTTTTTCAACCGTATACTGCGCCACGTTTCCGGAGCCCGACACCAGGCACGTTTTTCCTTTGAGCGAATCATCCCGCGTGGCCAGCATCTCCGTGGCGAAATAGACAGATCCGTACCCGGTGGCCTCCGGCCGAATCAGGGAGCCGCCGTAGTTCAATCCTTTTCCGGTAAGCACCCCGGTAAATTCGTTTCGCAGCCGCTTATATTGTCCAAACAAAAAACCGATTTCTCTCGCGCCCACACCGATATCACCCGCCGGCACATCTGTTTGAGGTCCGATATGACGCTGTAATTCCGTCATAAAACTCTGACAAAACCGCATCACTTCACCGTCACTTTTTCCCTTGGGATCAAAATCCGATCCCCCTTTTCCGCCCCCCATGGATAACGTCGTCAACGCATTTTTAAAAATCTGCTCAAACCCAAGAAACTTGATGATGCTCAAATTCACCGAATAGTGAAACCGCAACCCCCCTTTGTACGGGCCGATGGCGCTGTTGAACTCCACGCGATACCCGCGGTTCACCTGCACCTTTCCGGCGTCATCTACCCAGGGAACCCGAAACTGAATCACCCGTTCCGGCTCCACAATCCGCTCCAGAATTCCCGCTTTCTGATATTGTGGGTTCTCTTCCACAAAGCTGTCGAGGGATTCCAAAACTTCCTCAACGGCCTGATGAAACTCTTTTTCATGGGGGTCACGCGCTTCAATTTTTTCGAGGATTTTTTTCATAGATTGTCTCCTAACTGTTGACAATTACAAATATACCTCAGTTAAAAAAAAAATCGAAGAAATCATTCGGGGAGCAGTCCGCGAAAACGACTATTTCGTCGGCCACTTGGAAAGGGCCCCTTCCTGATAGGATACGGCAGGAACCGGATGCAGCTCGGTGGCCACAAATAAGTCGTATAGATCTTTCATCCGCTGAAACTGTTCGGGGCGATCTTTATCGTGAGAAATCATCTCACCGGCCTCGGCCAGATTGAACAAACGATAGGCACCGGATTTTTCGAGAACATACAGCTTCCAGCCGTCGTGAATCAGGGTTCGTCGAGGCTCATATTTTTCGTTCGCCGCCAAATCGGCCACCACGTCGGGCAGCACCAACTGCTGTCCGGGCACCCAATCGGCAAGTAAGCTTTTGCTATGATGTCCGGTCTCGGGAATATCGCGGCCGAACAAGTCCAGCAGCGTCGCATACATATGAATGGCGCTGGTGGGGCGTTCAATTCGCTTCGGCAAAATCCCCGGACCTGTGACAGCCAAGGGGACTCGAATCAGTTCCTCGTACAATTCATACCCGTGAAGCCACCGGCCGTGCTCATTAAACGACTCTCCGTGATCTGCCGTCAATATCACCAGAGTTCGTTTATTCAAACCCATCTCATAAAACTTCTTCAGCAGCTTTCCGATGTGATAGTCGGCATACAGGACTTCATGGTCGTATCCGTCACGTCTGGTGTCCCCGAATTTTTTAAAACCCTTGTGAAAAATATAGTCGCCATGGGGGTCCATGTAGTGAACCCACATAAAAAACCGACCTTCGGTATTTTTCGGATTGCTCATCCAATCAAGCGCTATGCGCGTCACGTCTGGAGAAGTAGTCATTTCAGCAGTGCTGGGCGCATCCTTGGGAAATCCATTCACAATCTCCCAATGCTGGAAACCCTGATGCCACCCGTAGAATTCCCGAAACAAGAAATGACTCAGCAGTCCACCGCACATCACCTCATCGTTACAGATTTTTTCCGCCGCGAATGATTCGCGCAAGCTGTAGCGGGTTTTCTGGTGGTCGGTACGCTCCAATTCGCTCGGATATTTTCCGGTCATCATGGCGGGAATCGACTGGGACGTGTAGGAACTAACAGAATACGCATTTTCGTAGATCACACCGTCCTTCATCAGTGCATCCAGATTTGGAGTCACCGGTCGCTCCTGTCCCATAAAGCCGACCGCATCCGCCCGCAGTGCATCCACCGTGATCAGCAACACAGACAAATCCTCGGGCAAAGGTGGACGCTTCAATTCCGTGGGTTTGACGGTATCCGTCTTGACTCGTTTTTTCAGCGCGGCGAGATTCAAATCCTCCCCGGAACAATCCTCATCGATCTGATTATCTGGAATTTCAACCGCGCCCGGAAATATTTTCGCGTTCGAATCATTGCAATCCCGGCCTCCAAACCAGCGGGAATGTCCATCTCCGTCGCCGTCGCCCAACTTTCGAATCACCTTGCCGCTCACATTCGCCAACCCCGCCGCATCATTCACTTGATCAACACAGGCGGTATTGGACGCTGAAACGCCGTACGCCATAAGCGGTGCGCCTATCAAACAAATTAAAGCAATTCCGGCCATTACCCGAATGTCCCAGTCCCGACGATATAGAAGCATGTACAACACGCTGGAAAAAATCAGCATCAGTATTAGTGAAACCAACGGCGCCGCTCCCAATCCCTCCAACTTTAAAAGACTCATGAATCCCATGGGAGCCCCCTTGCCGTCCGCGGCAGCCGCGTACCCGTGTATCAGCAGCATTACCATCAAAAAAAGCAATGCCCCTCCCCCAACAACCGGACGCGTTCCCCAATGATGCTGCAAAGAAAACCGATTGATGCTCCATTCAATCATATCGGCTCCTTTGGAAACCATCAACCCAATAACCAGACCGATAACAATGGCCGTTGTCATCAACGCGAACGCAGCCAGTCCCATATGATGAAATTGAGTCATGAACAGCAGGTTCAGTTTGTAGAACAGCGGCAGTGCAATAATCGACGCAGAACCCAAAGATACCAGGTTGGCGAAAAGCCGTGGGTTCTCATTAGCTAATATATTCCACCAACGGGTCGGCCGCTTGTCTTCCGGCAACAACCAGGACAATACAGCCAACAGTCCGAATGAAACCATTCCGACCGGAACCAACACCCCTATCGCGAACAGCATCGACCTACCGGTTGTATCGCCACTTCCCACAGCCCCTTCCACCACGCCCACCGCCGCGCCGGATACCGATCCGCACAACGCCACGAGTAACGCCAAACGCACTAACTTCTGCATGAACACCAACTTCTATAAAAATTTTTCTTCATGAAAATGTCAAAAAAGGTTTGATGCTTATTATCATACAAATTTTTGAAGGCTCTACATTTTTTAAAAAAAAGCACGCCCAAAACAGTCGTTCCCCCAGAGATTATGACGGAAATTATCGTTCATATAAAAAAACGCGTAATGCCGTTTTTATTTCGATCTGAGAAGCGATTACCGCATCGTTGTGTCCGCCCTTCAATTCCACAAAACGCTTCGGAGGATGCGCTGATAACCATAGGGACCTGCCGTGCGCATACGGAATCACTTCATCCCCTTTTCCATGAAAGATGAGCACCGGAATGCGCAGCGACCGAATAATACGCTGGTTGGGGTATTCATATCTGGACAGCAATTTAATGGGTAAAAACGGATACGCCTGCTGCCCCACCTGCGGCAGAGAAGTAAACGTCGACATCAACACCAACCCGCGGCATTGAACCGACGATGCCAGGTGACTGGCCACGCCACCGCCGAGCGACCTTCCGAACAGTATGATATCATTCGGTGCAATCCCCCGCTCTTCGGTCAGCACCCGCCACGCGGCCTGAACATCCAGCACCGTTCCAATCTCCGATGGGCTTCCCTCACTGTTGCCGTAGCCACGATAATCGAAAATAAACACCGCTGCACCCAATTCGTGCAGAATCGTCAATATCGCCTCACGTCCAGACATGTTACCCGCATTCCCATGGCAGAACAACACCGTCGGCGCACCGCTGCGCCCAGGAAGAAACCATCCGTTCAACCGAACGCCGTCATCTGCCTGAAAATGTACATTTTCATACGGAATTCCCCAATCGCTCGGTGTCTGCGTCAATTCAGCCAAGGGATGATATACCATGCGGTTCTGAAACATATAGACCGCGGTGCAAATCAATAGGTACCCGCCGCCCACCGCCGCCAGAGTCGACAGCAATATTCGCGTCAAACGGTTTCCTGAACGGTTCGCCGTCTCGTATTCCTTTGTTGCCACAGTGTCAGAACCCTGTGCTTTCCCTTGGGTTGGAGGGAATATCGGTCATACCTCGTTCGCGCATCACGAGGTGAAGTTCGTGAATCAGCACCGGTGCGTTCTCAGCGATGCGCCGAAGATCAGCACCGGCAATGCGAACCGCCTGAAGCCGGGTTTTGGCAATAATAGACGCATTGCGGCGATGACTGTACCCCATCGCAACATTTTCACCGAAAAAATCCCCAACGCGCAATTCTTCTTCAACCGTTTCTCCTCGTCGTGAACGCTTCACCACTTCGGCGACGCCGGAAGTGATGATGTAGAAATCATCGGATTTTCCGCCCTGACGCAATATATACGTTCCCTTGGCGTATTCCTTCTCTTCGGCCAATAACGAAATTTCGTGTTTGGCATGAGGGTGAAGATTGCGAAATAGTTTTACCTGAGAAATAAAATCGCGCGACAACCACAGCCGCTCAAAACGCGCCTTCAATTCGTTGGCTTCAACAAACTCCAGAAACGTGTCTCCCGGCAATCGAAACAGAACGCATGCCGACAACGTACGAAACGCTGCATTTCGCTGCGCGTCGCGAATAATTGACATTTCTCCGAAGAAATCGCCGCTCTCCAATAGCGCAATCTTTTTCGCAGCATTTGCGCGCGGTCCGCCTTCACTCCGCTCCAGAACCTCTCCACTGCCGGATAGAATAAAATAGAAACTGTCCCCTTTTTGTCCTTGAGAAACCACCTCCACCCCGGGCCCGACTTCCAGCACTTCTCCCTGAGAAAACACAACATTCACCCAAAACAAATCGGTTACATCGAGCAGGTTCATTGTCTTGAGCAGCTTGAATACCAGCGACTGAGGCAACGTATTGCTCTCCAGATAGGTTTTAGACCACCCCGGCGTTGCGACCGAATATTTTTCGGTGTCCACATGTTCAGGGTTCACATGGTAAAACAGAAAATCCGTCTGCGGGTTCTTGCGAATAATATCGTCATAGTCGGCCGGGTCACCATGAATGGGTGGTCCGCCACCGTCTATCATCACCAACTTTTCGCCCCCTTTCACCAACTGTTTCATCCGATCGCGCTTTCCATCGGTAATCGCACCCGCCGCCGCCATTTCGTCAAGTTTGGCAAATCCCGCAGTATCGCTGCTGTGAACAATCGTGTAGTCTTCGCCTTCCTGCGACCGTACCGTTACGCGAAAGCCAATAGTGGGAATGGAATGCACCGTATAAAAGAACTCCCATGTGGCGCCGTACATTCGAATCGGCTTCCCGGGAATCACCTCTGTGAACGTCAGATAGTTGCGAATTGAATCAATTGACTCGCCAAGCACGTGACTTATCTTTATCAGCATTGATTCATATATCTCACGCGTCGTGATAATATTGGCCGTTTGCTCGGATAAAATAATATCCATCAGGGTGCAATGGTCGTCGTGAACGTGAGAAAGAATCACCCCCGCCAAATCAGATTTCGGAATCCCCAGCTGGCGCAGATATTCAGACGTTCCGACCGGCCCGTCCACTAAAAACCCGTTACAGTTAATCCACATCACCATTCCGGTGGTGGGCCCCTCGGTGTCAAACCCCGAGTATGTGCCCAATAATTTAATTCGGAAAATCTGCGGAATTTCGGGATGCGCCTCAGGCCCAATCATCAACGGCATCTGTTCGCCTGAAAAATTCAAATCAATGATTTGCTCTTTGCGCCCGTGAACCACCCGATATCGATTGACGCCTTCGTGAAAAATCACCGGCCCGCCGTCGCATAGGGAAACGCCGGATTCTGAGGACTCAAAAATTTCGAATTCAAGCATCTCATCAAGGCTCATTGTTTTGTCATCGACTTTAATTGCCATATATTCTGTCATTTTAGACAACGTTGAAATACGGCTCTTCGAAACTTTCCACGACTTCATCTGCTCCCGCGTCGGACCGAATAAGGTGACCATCATGGTTTCCCATGCGCGACGGCACATATCCGCGGTACCGACCACACGAAATCGCTTGTCGGGATTTTTTCGATCGAAAAACAGATGCCAGTAAGCCAAAAACTCCAATGCGATCTGGGAGACACCGCTCACATATGCGGCGTCAGGCAAAATCACCACCTGCGGCATGGTGCGCTCCGCCTTCAAGACAAACTTCAATATCTCGGGGGGAGAGCCGAATAACGCCGCACAATCTTTATGCTGTAAATGAAAACATCCGGGGACAATCTGCGCTATATCCATGTAGCCTCTTTCTTTCCCTACTCCGCTCTTTCGAGAGCAAAAGGCAACCAATTCGGACCCTTACTAAGTAATCTTTTCGGAATCTCATTTAATTATAGTGAATTTTCATCGATTGTCACCCCCATTTTAAGGGGTCAGATTTATTACGGAAGCAGAAACAATGAACGCTATATTATTAAGGTAAAACGTTGAACAAAAACCATTAAGTTTTTGCATGTTCACGCCGTACATAATCGTAACAAGCATTCACGCACCACTCTCTCGAGAGAGAAACTGCGAAGAGTTCATTTACAAGGAGTTTTCATGACGAACATTCAGATAAAGGATTCATTAACGATCTCGAATATTCTCAAATGCGCCCAGATGCTTCAGGAAAACCTGACGGTCGAACCCGAAGAACTGAATGTAAATCTGCAGAAAGTCGAAGACTGCGACACATCCGGTGTGCAGCTGATTATTTCTCTTCAAAAAAGTGCAATCCGCTCGAATAAAAAAATCAGTTTCGATGATGTCCCCGACGCGGTGACTGCAGCATTTCAGAGTGTCGGAATTGACGATATGGCGAATTATTTAACCACCGAGCTATGAGGTAACGAATGGCGAAAACAATCATGACAGCAGACGACTCTGCGAGCATGCGACAGATGATCACCTTCACGCTGAAACAAGCCGGATATGATGTGATAGAAGCTGAAGACGGCCAAGACGCGCTCAAGAAAGCCGAAACCGCAAATATTGACATGCTCATCACCGATTTAAATATGCCGAATATGAACGGTCTGGAGTTGATTGAGGCGATACGGGGAAAAGATAAATACAAATTTATCCCCATCATCATGCTCACGACGGAATCGGATGCAGAAAAGAAAAAACAGGGCAAGAACGCCGGTGCGACCGGCTGGCTGGTGAAGCCGTTCCAGCCCCCTCAACTAATCAGCGTTATCAAAAAAGTATTGCGATAAGCGAGACTTGTGGAAAGGCACAATAATGAGCACGCCTCACAATTTCAAAGAGACATTCATTCAAGAAGCGGAAGACCTTCTGGCAGAAGTGGAAGAATGCGTATTGGATATTGAGTCCGACCCCGAAAACGCCGATGCGGTGAACCGGCTGTTCCGAGCGATGCATACAATAAAAGGCTCAGGCGCGATGTTCGGTTTCGATGATATTTCGGCGTTCACACATCACGTTGAAACCGCATTGGATTACGTACGAGAGGGAAAGCTCCGTGTCAGCACAAAGCTAATCGATGTAATTCTTGCCGCACGAGATCATATCAAAGCGATGCTGGCCCAGGCGCAGGGCGGTCCTGCAGTCAAGTTAAGTACCACAGAGGCGCTGGTGAAACGCGTCAATGAGTTGATTCCAAATAAACTGAAAAACCATGAACCTGGTGAATTGGTTCAACAAAGTATCGTGCCCAAAAATGTGGCTGAACATGAAACCGTTTTTCGCGTTTCCGTCAAGCCGCACAGTAACATCTTCTCCATTGGAATGGACCCGTCTCTGCTGTTGGAGGAACTGAGAGAAATGGGCGAATGCACGGTCACGGTTTTCACGGATGACGTTCCCGATTTGAAAGCGCTCAAACCCGAGAGTTGTTATCTGAACTGGGATGTCATTCTCTTTACCGACTTTGATGAAAATGCGGTGCGAGACGTGTTCATTTTTGTTGAAGACGAGTGCGATGTGCGTATTGACGATATAACTGACGAGAAAGATGAAATTCCCAAAGTCGGCGAAATCCTTGTCCACAAGGGTGACACCACTGCCGAAAAAATCACGGAAGCGCTCAACCAACAACCCAAAATCGGCGATTTGCTGACCACCAGCGGCGGCGTGTCCAAACAGAAGTTGAAATCCGCACTGGTTGAACAGCAGACGTTGGCACAGCGAAAGCAATCCACTTCGCAGGAGTCCATTCGAGTGGCTTCGGAAAAACTCGATTCACTCGTCAATCTGGTGGGAGAATTGGTAATTGTCCAGGCGCAGCTCAGCGCCGTCTCAAAATCCGTTAACAACCACGCGCTTCAGTCACCGGTAGAAGAAATAGAAAGACTCATCAGCGAACTGCGTGATGTGGCCCTTTCCGTGCGAATGATGCCCATTGGGTCAACTTTCGCCAAATTCCGAAGACTCGTTCGGGACCTCTCCAATGATCTGGGAAAAGAAATTAAGCTTGAAACCATCGGTGCTGAGACAGAACTCGACAAAACCGTTCTCGATAAACTGGGAGACCCCTTGGTTCACCTGATTCGAAACAGTATAGACCATGGAATTGAATCGCCGAAAACGAGAATCGAAGCTGGAAAAGAAGCACATGGAACAATCCGACTGACGGCAGTTCATCGGGGCGCCAAGGTGGTCATCGCAATCGAAGATGACGGCAAGGGACTGCATCCCGATGTGATTCGCAAGAAGGCGATTGAAAAGGGGTTGATTACAGAAGACGCGGAGTTGTCCCAGAAAGAAATTTTCAATCTAATCATGGCGCCGGGATTCTCCACCGCGCAAATCGTCTCCAAGGTATCGGGGAGAGGCGTGGGTATGGATGTCGTAAAAAAAGAAATTGAAGCGCTGCGGGGAACGGTAGAGATAAAAAGTACACTCGGAAAAGGCACAACTATCGAACTGGCGCTTCCACTTACTCTGGCCATCATCGACGGACTACTGGTGGAGGTAAACCACGACAAATACGTAATTCCGGTAAACTCTGTAGAGGAATGTCTGGAATTGACTGATTCGAGCAAGGCGATGGATAAAACACGCAATGTGCTTCAAGTACGTGGTGAGCTGGTTCCGTTTATTCGACTGCGTGAGGTGTTCGGTGCTGCTCAGGGCGTGGATATACTCGAAGAAGCGGTGGTTGTAGAAACCGGTGACTCGCGCATCGGACTGGTGGTGGACAAGGTAATCGGCGACCATCAAACGGTGATTAAGTCACTTGGACACATGTATCGAAACGTGCAGGGGGTTTCCGGCGCAACCATCATGGGCGACGGGAATGTCGCACTAATTGTGGATATTCCAAGTCTGGCGCGAATCGCCAACATTGAAGAGCAGGCGCGTCTCAGCCACAAAAAACATCCGGCTACTGTGAATTAAAACAAAAGGAATGAATATGAAAAATGTAATCAATTCAATTGCAAATAAAGGAACCCAAAACAGTATGTCTTTGAAGAGTCTAGCCTCAAGAACAAAAGATATTCCCATCTCATTCAAAATCGCGGGCATGGGCTTGGCAATTGCCGCCATGTTCGTTGTGTTTATCTTCGGTTGGATTCTTCCCGCCGCCAAAGAAGGTATGCTGGAAAAAAAGAAAACCAAAATCAAAGAGATGACCCAGGTCGCCTACAGCGTTGCGGAGTATTACCACAATAAAGTTACGGAAAAAAAAATGACAGAAGCAGATGCCATAGAACAAGCGAAAGAACAGATCAGGGCACTTCGCTACGGCCCCACGAACAAAGACTATATCTGGATCAATGACACTAAGCCTGTCATGATCATGCATCCGTTCGCGCCACAGCTGGAAGGTAAGAATGTCGGCAGCAACGCCGATCCGAATGGAAAACATCTATTTCGCGACTTTGCCAAGGTTGCAAAACAGGGAGGAGGTTTTTCCTCATACATGTGGCAATACCTGGATCAAAAAGACAAGATTGTACCCAAGATATCGCACATCGAATATTTCAAGCCATGGGACTGGTGTCTCGGCACCGGAATGTATATTGAAGACATCGAAGAAGAAATGGCTACTTGGACGAATCAACTGATGGTTGTTATCGCACTTATTTCAATCGTTGCCGTATTGATCGCGCTGTTGATGGCAAGCACTATTGCCGGACGGGTAAAAAAGGCCGCTCAAGCAATGGAGGCGGTCGCAGCAGGAGATCTGGAATACCAGCTGAAAAGCGACAGCAACGATGAAGTTGGAACCATGATACGCGCCTTCAACCAGGTGGTTTCGAGCATCAAGGAAATTCTTCAGGACGTGATGAACACGACTCAAAAAATCCAAGCGGGACATCTAATTACACGTGCCGATGCAGACAAGTATGAGGGGGGATGGAACGAGCTGGTGGGGGGCATCAATACGTTGAGCGATGCGCTTGTCAGCCATATCGCCCAGATCCCGTCACCCGTATGGATTCTAGACAAGGAATCTCGTATCATCTTCGCCAACAAAGCGTTATTGAAAACGCTCCAAACCACTGAAGACGACATACTCGGCACACTGTATCAATCCCACTTCGATCTCGGTGAGTCAAAAGGTGCGGACGCACCTGAGCGGGCGCTTAGAACGGGAAAAAGTGAATCCGGTGCAGCGGAAGTATTCATCAACGAGAAGCGCTATGACATGGACTTCATCGCGGCTCCGATTATCGATGACAACAGAACGCCGGTTGCGGTGCTGGAATTCATGATTGACCAGACCGAAGTAAAAAATACCGCCAGAAAAACAGAAAAGCAAGCAGCGTTTCAGTCTAACGAAGTCAAAAAGCTGCTGCATGTACTCGACGACATCTCTCATGGGGAATTGCGCGTGTCACTTCAAGTTGCCCAGGCAGACGCGGACACCGAACAAATCGCATCAAACTTCAGCCAGATAAAAACGACGATAGACAAAGTTGTGCAAAATCTGTCGAGATTTGCCCAGGAAGTGCAGACGGCTTCTCACCAGGTGATTCTCGGTTCGAATCAAACCAATCTCGCAACGCAGGATATGGCACAGGGGGCAACAGAACAGGCCGCGAGTATCGAGCAGATTTCAAGCTCTATGGAAGAAATGAGCAGCACGGTGAAACAAAATGCTGATAACGCCCAACACACCGCCGCAATTGCCGAAAAAGCAGCGGAAGATGCAATGCGCGGCGGGAAGGCCGTGAATGAAACACTCGATGCGATGACCAACATTGCAGAGAAAATCAATATTATTGAAGAAATCGCCAGACAAACCAACATGCTGG
The DNA here is from genome assembly GCA_016936575.1 of Deltaproteobacteria bacterium. Taxonomy (GTDB): domain Bacteria; phylum Myxococcota_A; class Polyangia; order JAAYKL01; family JAAYKL01; genus JAFGXQ01. The sequence goes on along the minus strand of JAFGXQ010000224.1, from coordinate 33,915 downwards.
CACTGAACGCAGCAATTGAAGCGGCTCGAGCCGGAGAACACGGAAAGGGATTTGCGGTCGTTGCCGCCGAGGTTCGAAAGCTCGCAGAAAGAAGCCAAATCGCTGCACAGGAGATTGGTGTATTATCCTCTTCCAGCTTGACTGTCTCCCGCGAGGCGGGTGAACTGCTCAAAGAAATTGTTCCTGTCATTCAGAGAACCAGCGAACTGGTCAAGGAAATTAACGCTTCCAGTGCAGAACAGTCCACTGGAATTGAGCAGACCACACAAGCGATTCACCAATTGGACCAGGTCATCCAGAAAAATGCCGCCGGAGCGGAGGAGATGACCGCAACAAGCGGTGAACTGCAGGACCAAGCGAAACATCTCGCGCAATCCGCATCTTTCTTTAAGATATCTGAGGACATGCAGCATGCTGCGCAAAAAAATGCATACGAAAACACAAAGCAAAGACGTGTTTCTTCCGATATGAACAGCAGAATCGCGAAGAAAAACGAAGGTGTCCATCTGATGATGGATGCTGATGACAACGACAACGATTCATTCGAACGGTTTTAAAACCAGGAGTGTGCCATGGGTGATATTATTACACAATCCAATCAATACCTGACATTCAAATTAGGGCAGGAGAATTTCGCACTTGATATTTCGAGGGTTCGCGAAGTGCTTGACTACATTCACATCACGAAGGTTCCGAGAACCCCCGATTTCATGCTCGGCGTCATCAACCTTCGAGGAAATGTGGTGCCTGTGGTGGATCTGAGGTTGAATCTCGGGATGGAGCCGGAAGAACGCACGGTAAACACATGTATTGTCATTGTCGAAATACAAGTTGGGGCAGATGTCCTTCAAATCGGTGCATTGGCCGATTCAGTACAGGAAGTTGTCGATATCGAGAGCGACAATATCAGCCCCCCACCAAAGTTGGGAATCAAACTGAACACCGAATTCATCAAGGGAATGGGCAAGCGCAACGACACATTTCTGATCATTCTGGACATGGACAAAGTTCTCACCGCCCAGGAAATTGAGCAGGTCGAAAACGCCACCTCAATTGTTCCGACGGACGTACTTGAAGAAATAAGTTCCAACAGCCAGACCAACAGCCACGCGTAGTACATCATGCTGCAGGATATTCTGGGTGAACAACTGATGCTCAATAGGCAAATGTTCACAAATTTCCAGGAACTCATTTACATCACCTGCGGCATCGCACTGGCGGACAACAAACGTACCATGCTCTCGGTTCGACTGCTTAAGCGGTTGCGTGCCCTCAATTTCGATTCATACGAAGAATATTTTGAACATATCCAAACTGAGTCGAACTTTGCAGACGAGCTACAATCGCTGTTAAACGTTGTAACCACAAACAAAACAGATTTTTATCGGGAAAAACATCATTTTCAATTACTGGCTGAAACGATCATCCCTGAACTTCGAAGCAATCATTTGATTTCGTCGACTGACAATTTACGGGTATGGAGTGCAGGATGTTCGTCAGGGGAAGAACCCTATACTCTTGCCATGGTGCTTTCAGACGCCATGGGTGCAAAAACCGGGAGCTTTGAAATTCTGGCAACTGACATATCGACCAAAGTGCTGCAGGAAGCAATGTCGGCTGTGTATTGCGAAGAATGCGTGGCACCAATTCCCGAAGAACAAAAAAAGAAATATCTTCTGCGCGGAACCGGAAATCAAAAAGGGTTTTACAAAATCGCGCCTGAAATACGAAAACATGTAAAATTCGGGCATCTAAATTTCGTTGCTGAAAATTATCGAATTCCCGAAAAGATGCATGTTGTCTTCTGTCGCAATGTTCTGATTTATTTTGATACTCATTCAAGAGATGAAATTGTAAGAAAATTGTGTAATCAACTGGTTCCGCATGGATACTTGTTTATCGGACACTCAGAAACACTTGACCCGCAGGAGTACCAATTGGAACGATTGCTGCCGACAGTGTATCGACGAAAGTGTTGATAAACAGAAACCCAAAAGGGAGTAGTGGGGATGACAAAAGAAAAAATCAAAGTGCTCGTTATCGATGACTCTGCAGTGGTGCGTCAAACCATGACTTCCATTCTGGAATCCGATCCGGATATTGAAGTTATTGCCACCGCGGGAGACCCGTTCATCGCAGCGAACAAACTGCGAAAACAGGTTCCCGACGTGATCACGTTAGATGTTGAAATGCCGCGAATGGATGGGCTCACGTTCCTGCAGAAGCTGATGCACCAACACCCAATTCCTGTTGTCATGTGCTCCAGCCTGACAGAAAGGGGAACAGAAACCGCTCTACGTGCATTGGAACTGGGCGCGGTGGATATCATCACAAAGCCGAAACTCGGCGTACAACACTTTCTTGAAGAGGCTCAAATCACTGTCTGTGACGCGGTGAAAGCAGCCGCAGGGGTAAAAACGAAAAAAGTCAAACCCCAATCGATCCATCCGCCTCACACCCCTGGTTCTGTAATGTCGGTCGCCCCAAAATTGACTGCCGATGCCGTAATCGCGCAGGGCACGTCACAGGCCATGATTCGCACTACAGAAAAAGTGGTTGTCGTCGGCGCGTCAACTGGCGGCACGGAAGCCCTGCGCGAATTTATTGAAGCGCTTCCAACCAATTGTCCGGGAATCGTGGTCGTGCAGCATATGCCCGAAAAGTTCACAGCCTCTTTCGCACAACGACTGAATGCCACCGCCGCAGTCACCGTAAAGGAAGCTGAAGACAACGACACAGTACTTCCCGGCCGCGTTTTAATCGCGCCGGGGGGACTCAGACATACGCTGATTAAGCGGAGCGGCGCCAGGTATTATGTCACGCTCAAAGAGGGCCCGCTGGTCACTCGACACCGGCCTTCGGTCGATGTGCTCTTCCGCTCCGCGTCTCGGTACGCCGGAAAAAACGCCGTCGGAATCATTATGACGGGAATGGGAGATGACGGTGCCCGCGGCATGGCTGAAATGAAAGAAGCCGGTGCATATAATATCGCACAGGATGAACAAAGCTGTGTTGTATTTGGAATGCCAAAAGAAGCAATTAAACACGGAGGAGTCGATATTGTGTTGAGTTTGTCCAAAATCGCTGTACACCTGACCAATCACATTCATTCGCACAGCGATTAAGGCTTCAGCAATTGTACTTCCGGCCGTTACGATAAATATACATTTTAACAGGTGATGCAACCTAACAATGAGTAACAATATACTACAGAGCAAAGACGACGCTGAGTTGAGTCCGGCAATAGCGAAAATCCGCGAGGATGTCGAGCAGATCATCAGTCATCTTCAGTTAAAGAATTCCACTGCGGAAAGTCAATTTGTCGAGCTGGGTTCCCAATTGCAGCAGTTGTATCAGGAATCTGTAAATTTATCAGATGCAGCCAAGGCCGCCGCCCAAGCCGTTTCTTCAGACAATAACATCTCCGGCATCATTCAGGATATCGCAAAGCAGATTCTGACTCAGTTCAACAACGTGAAAGCAATTAATCTCGAAGTGCTGGCCCAGGCGACGGGTGCTTCAGGATTGTTAAAGGAACTTGCAGGAGGAATTCCCGAATTTCGTAAAATCGACAAACAGCTGTGGATACTGGGCAGCAATATGGCAATTCAGTCTTCGGGAAACGTGCACACTCAGAAAATGTTCGGTGAATACTCAGAAGAACTGAAACAGTTTTCAAAAAGTATAAAAGGACTTATCCTGGATTTTCAAAACGACCTGAAAGGAATGTCTGATAGTCTACTACAGGTGCAAAGATCTATTCATTCCGAGGTGCAAAGACTTGACGAGCTGATAGCACATTCGAAACAGAACATTTCAGACGCCACCGCGCAGCTGGAGACATTGCTCTCCGACTCGATAGTCAAAATCGGTGAAGTTGAAAGTCGCTCACAGAAGATGTCGGAGGGAGTCGCCCATATTGTCACATCAATCCAATTCAACGACATCACGCGGCAACAAATGGAACATGTGCGTGAAGCGCTGGTTGAAACGCTTCCGACCGACAAGCCGTTCGAATTATACAAATGTATGCGCGTGCAAACGGCGCAGCTTGAACATGTTACCCAAACCCTTGCAGACGCTGCCCAAACGATCAATGCATCTGTTTTGGAGATTGTTGAATGTGGTACTGAGATCATTGAACAATACAATAAAACACACTCCCACAGCGTTCAGCGCACCCCATTTAACAAAATCAAAACCGCGCTGCATGAACTTGATGATTTACTGGAACTCTCGGCTTCTCTGCGAAAAAAATCAACTGAGTCATTGAAAAGTGCCGCCGTCGCATCCGGACGACTATCATCACATCTCGGTAAAATCGCCGAAATCACCGGCGATTTAAATTTGCAGGCCATCAACGCGCTGGTAATGTCGAGAAATATCGGCGAAGGGGGCGCGAGTCTGGTTGCGCTATCGAAAGAAGTCCACTATTTATCGAAGGAATCGACCTCAATCGTAGATGGTGTGGTGCAGACACTGCGTGCGGTCGGCGCACAGACTGAAGACCTGCAATTACTGATGGCGCGCGAAGAATCGATAGATAACTCGAAGCATATCAAGGAAGGATTTGACCACATTGACAGCATTGATGCAGCGTATCAGGATGCGATTTTCCATACCCGTTCCCTGGGAGAACAGTTGAAGGAAAACACATCAAGAGTCAACGATTCAACATTATTTATAAAAAAACTGGGAGATGCGGTTTCAGATGAAGTTCACCTTCTGTCGAGAGCCGCCGAAGAACTGTCTGAACACGTTGTGCACGAGGACAGCAGCGTAATTGGATTTGACGAACGGTACACTATGGAAAGCGAGAGAATGGTTCAAGACCGCGTACACAGGGAACTCGCCGGACATGCACTCAATGATACGCCGGTCGATACAGCAGTTCAAACCGGCGACGACGAATTCGGGGACTTTGAATTATTCTGAGTATGGATGTCTTCATAGCAGTAACAAGCTGAAAGCCATCACTGCCATTCCCAACACCACACCGACAATCGCAGTGTGACCCCGAGCGTATTCCCGCGCTGTAGGCAACAGTTCATCAAAAGAAATGAACACCATGATTCCTCCCACTGCGGCCAACATCAGCCCCACAACCATATTATTGATGAACGGCATAAGAACCAGGTATACCAGCAAGGCGCCGACAGGTTCCGCCAATCCGGAAATCAAAGAATATTTAAACGCCTTGCCTCGGCTTCCGGTAGCGAAAAAAATGGGCACTGCCACCGCAATGCCCTCAGGTATATTGTGTATGGCAACAGCGATCGCAATAGAGAAACCCAGGGACATGTCCGCCAGGGAGCTGGCAAAAGTGGCCATCCCCTCGGGAAAGTTATGGATTCCGATGGCCAATGCAGACAAAAGCCCCACTCGAGCCAACGATGTCTTTCCGGTGTCAGAGGGGGCTCCCGCGCTCCCCTTCTCACATTCACTTTGCGCACGAGTCATCTCGGACAACGGAATCGCTTCATGCGGATTCGCAGGCTCCGGAACCAATTTGTCTATTAACGCCGAAATTCCGATTCCCCCGAAAAACGCGGCTGTGGCAATCCACCCTCCCCAGCGTTCTCCAATAGAAATGCCGATCATCTCTTGCGCGCCGGGAAGCAATTCCACCAGCGATACATACACCATCACACCGGATGAAAGTCCCAACCCGAACGACAGCATCGTCAGATTGGGCTTCTTTGCTACAAAAACAATTAAGGAACCGAGGACTGTCGCCATACCGGCAAACAGGGTTAGCCCCAATGCCAAAAGAACACTGCCTTCCATTACGGTTCCTACTCCCGATACCCTAATGCCACCAATACACAGGCGCCGTCGGCAATTACGTTGGCCCCTGCAGCTACGGCGCTCGCCACCGCATCTGGATGCTCCGCTCCCGGTTGCATCCAAATTTGCTTGATGCCGCGCGAGAGCGCCTGTTTCACAACTTCAACGGTCACTTTCGGTGGAGTGACAATTGATAACGCATCGACATCCTCGGGCAAATCGGCAATGGACGAACAAGCCGGGATACCTTCCACTTCCTCCGCGCCCGGATTAACCGGAACAACTGCTCTGGACGCCTGTACATACGCCCGAAGCACCTTATTTCCGTATTTTTCACGATTTTCAGAGGCGCCTGCGACCGCAAATTTTTTTGAAGCCAAAAATGTATCAATATCATTCATCTGTTTCACCCTTATTCGTTGATTTATGGCAAACGCCAAAGACGTCGCATTCATTTATAACGACTAATAGCAATCCGTATGCAAAAATCAATCCCGCTTTCCGCTTTAGTTTCATTCCATCACCACGATGTCGTCGCAGACTGAATTGTCGCATCCACCAAATTTCCCTTGCACATTTCCCGAAGCAATACGGTTGCATAGGCACCCGCCGGCAACGCGAAAGTCAATCGGCAATACTCGCCGAATGCATCTGCATCCGCGGTCACCGCACTGTTCTGCGGAAAGATACGAAGCGGACGCCGCCCCCCCGGTGCTCTAAATGGACCCGCCTTTGAAAACATGTCCGCAGTAAGGTGTTCCGCTTCCAGTAGCGACTGCTCAAATGCGCCTGCGTTCCCATGAGGATGCTTCATCTTTTTTCCGAACAGCGGACCGGTCGGTGAAATTTCCCCCGCCTGCGCTCGAATGGTTTCAGCATCGGCATCTTCAACCAGAAAACACACACCCTTGTCGTGCTTCCACGCCAAATCTCCGATATACATTCGATTCAACGCGTGTTCGCCAATACGCGCTGACACAACCCGGTTAAAAAGTTCCGACTGATATGCCGAAACATAAAACGACAACGCTTTTTTCCCCACAGACATCAGGGTTTTCTTGTAGTGGCCTTCCGTTTGCACAAATATTCGGCACAGTTTGGCATTTGCCCCGAACCCACGCGGCCATGCAGCGGCAGACGCCGCATAGTCTTCATTTTCAAATAGTTGTCTCGCGTTGGTGATCGCATCGCCCTCCAGCTCCGGCGTGGGAATACCCAATACCAGTGTCAACGCTTCTTTGAAATCATTTCTCAGTAATGCACGTCCGACCATCCAGGTATCTCCGCGACTACCGAATCTCTGTGCCCCGAAATAATTCGGCACGCCCTGGGTCTCCAGCCAGGCGAGCAACGAACGCAAGTCTTCTATTGTTGCACCGCTCGTTTCCCGCAATCGAATATCGAATCGATTGCCCAGCGAATGACCCATTTTCAGCTTATTGCCGTGCCGTTTCGTCCATAAAATTCGAATACCTGGAATAGCCAACTGCGAAATACGCTCGGACGGCATGTGTTCAATGCTCATTGTCTGTCGCGTAACCGCCTGCGCATCCTTCTGGCCCGCCATACCGATCTGCTTTGGATTTACCCCCAATGCGTCAGCAATGCGGACAGCCGCCCCGTTTGATGTCATCTGCGTTTTCTCAACCCCGAAATAAACGTGGTCGCCCTCACCGCATGGTTCATACAACGGAATTTCTTCAACGATAAAATCTTCGGGACGACATTTCATTTTTGCGGTTAACGCCACGGAGGGTGCCGAATAAAACAAAAAATTCGATTCACGAAGCAACTGTTGTTTTAACTGATTTTCAATATTTTGCTTTGTCATTGCCGCTGAAGATAAATTTTTCTGCGGATTCGCTCAAGCATAACTTCCATTTATCGTGCGCTTCGGTTAATAAGAATGTCTTTTAAAGAATGTTGATGCCATGAGTTCAAGAAAAAATGAGTAGCACGAGGAAACCGAAAATTCTAATAAACTGGTGGTTTGTGCTGTTAGAAGCCGTTCTCGTTCGCTACGTGAGGGTCAGCGAACAATGGCTCAATCAGGTACGGGAAGCCGCGCAACAGGGTTCTGTTATTTTCATTCTTCGCAACAGAAACATCATTGATTTTCTCTGTTTAAGAGGCATTTGCAAACGACACAATCTTCCCCCGCTGGGGTTTGTATCCGGATTATCTCGGTTTTCATTTATTCCACTCTGGAAACTTCTGTTTTCTATTTTTGTTCCCTGGGACAAAAAAAGACAGGTGTCCAGGCTTGTGCAAACATGGAAACGCGGCGGTTGTGGTGTTGTCTTTTTACGCCGTCCCGCCCTCCGAAACGCCATCGGAAGCCGCCCAACCGCGGTAAACGGCATTGAACTCGCGCTTATCGCACAAAAAGAATTGAATCAGCCGGTCATCGCATTACCTACTGTATTTCTGTGGGGCGAAGCACCGATGAAACGAACGCGAAGTAACCTCTCGTACATATTCGGCACTGCTGAGTACCCCCGGTTGCTACGCTCCATATGGCTACTCATTCGAAGACGTTCGGTACATGAAATCATCACCGAAAAACCTATCCTTGTCGAAGAGCTGAAAAAAAATCGCGGCGATGACATTCAACGTCTCCAAGGCATTATTCGCGCAACGGTGGGACGCCGGATAGAGGCCATTCGAACGCAGAAACTGGGGTCATTTAAAAAAGCCTCCTCGAGGGTCAAATTCGAAGTTACCCAGTCCCACCGTCTGCTGCGCGAACTGGAAAAAATATCCGAAGAAGAAAACATTCCCAAAAAAGAAATACCGATACGTACCAAAACGATTATTGAAAAACTCGCCACTGATTTCAAACCACATGTACTGGCGGGTTTCGCCGTGCTCATGATGTTCCTGTGGAAAAAAATATATTCCGGACTGGAAATTCAAAAAGACGATTTGGATAAAATCCGAGAGGCGGTGGGTAAAGGTCCGCTGCTGCTCATTCCCTGCCATCGGAGCCACATTGATTATCTGGCAATTTCTGAAGCAATGAATTCAGCGAATATTATGCTTCCCCACATCGCAGCGGGGGACAACCTCGCGTTCTGGCCGATGGGTTTCTTCTTTCGCTCCTGCGGCGCTTTTTTTATTCGTCGAAAATTCGTGAACGACAAATTTTATCGCGCGGTCGTCAATGCCTATATTCGAAAGCTCATTCAGGAAAAATACGCCATCGAAGTCTTCATTGAGGGGGGACGCTCCCGCACCGGAAAAATGCTGCGTCCGAAGCTGGGAATGCTGGAAATGGCGCTCCATGCAATGGCTTCCATTCCGGGAAGGAATCCCGGAGTGCTTCCGGTTTTTATCGGATATGACAAAGTGATAGAAGAGGAGTCATATATCCGTGAAGCAATGGGAAAGAAAAAAAAGTCTGAAAGCGTCTTCGGTCTGCTCAAATCTGCCGGCGTTCTGACCCATAACTATGGAAAGCTATATGTGCGCAGCGGCAGATTCTTCACTATCAGGGACATCCTCGACCAGATGGGCCACAAAACCGTAGAGCTAACGGATGGAACTATTCGGAGAAACATTGCACAGGAAATCGGTCGTAAAACCCTGCTTGAAATCAATCGAAATGCGGTTGCCACCCTGAACGCTGTGGTGGCTACGGTGATCCTGTCCGCACCCAAGAGTGCAACGCTCCGTCAGCTCCAGGAATCAAGCATCCGTTACATACAGATGCTTGACGCGGCATCGCTGCCTATTTCAAAAGAATGCGCACAGCTCATTCGCGTAACGGAGTCAGACAGAGAGTCGCTCTTTTTAAAGATTATCGGACGATTCGCGAAAGACAAGCGTTTGATACTGCACGGAAAATTAGCTTCCGACGCAACCATTGAAATCAAAGCCACCGCTAGAATGGGCCTGGACTATTATAAGAACACTTCCATTCACTTTGTCATTCCAGCGAGCCTGCTTGCGCCGACGCTGCACAAAAATACAGCCGGCTGCACACGCGCGGAGTTGCGAGAGACCATTTGTCTGATGAGTAAGCTGTACAAATGGGAATTTCTGCTTCCCGATCCGAAAAAATGCACCGACTGCGAAATCGAGCAAGTTGTCGACGATGGTATCCATTTTCTGCTTTCTTCTGAAATCATCCGCCGGGAAAACGATGTCTTTTTCGTTTCGGATGCAGCTCAGCTGTCTTATCTGGCGGGTGCACTGCGGACTTTTCATGAAATCTACCATTGTGCGCTTTGGGTATCCCGGGAGAGATTTTTGCACAAAAACGTATCAAATGCATCCTCTGCTGCGCGAAAGCGTTTCGAGGCTGAACTGAAAACCGGTTTCTATCAAATGCCGGAAGGACAAAATCGAATCACATTTCAATCGGCATTCAGCGCGATAAAAGATTTGAAACTGAATCGCCCCGGAAAAGACGAGCGGCCTTACGACATCGGCGGCATCGGCCACGACTTGTTTGAGTATCTGGAAACCGCAATGTGGATATTTAAAATAAACGAATAGTCACTTCAGATTTACTACCATTTTTCACCCTCGCCACATTCAACATACTAGACACAACTGCAATTTCGAACGGACAAATATGACAACCAATCGTGTTTAGTTGTGGCAAAAAAATCACACCCTATTAAAACACACTCATGCAACAAATCTGGTAACCTATTAAAAAGAAGACAATTTTAGCCAAGCAGCAAAAAATGTAAATTTTGGCTCACTTTTTGCTCTAATAACTAAGCAAAGTGTATAATTCGCATTAAAATTGGAATTTTGTAGTATTTCGGCAAGGAAAAATGGAACAGCACCTAAAAATAGTAAATACTTTGAGTTACATCAGTATTGGCAAATTGAAATATTTGTGGCAAGGCTTTTTCCACAGAAAGTTCGGAGCTTTTTTTTTGCGGATTGAATATTTCCGAGACAGTACGTCCAAACTTGCAGAACTTGAAATATGATTACTTGCCCTTTGGGGATTATTTGAGGAGTTAGTTAGTTATGTCAGAAGAATTTGGAACCGGAAATAATGTTATTTCCTTGGCCAGCAAACGAAAGCAGTCGCAACAAATCGTCGAGGAAGCCAAAGAGGTTTTCCAGATGCAGGCTGCCGCGATCACCAGCCTGGCGGGAAAAATCAATGGTGAATTTACCAAAGCCGTAAAAATTATTCTGAACACCACAGGACACCTCATCATCTGCGGAATTGGAAAATCCGGACTGATCGGACAAAAAATGGCGGCAACGTTTGCATCGACCGGAACCCCCAGCTTCTTTGTACATCCCGCAGAAGCGTACCACGGCGATCTCGGCATGATCACGGAAGAAGACACGATTATTTTAATTTCGAACAGTGGGGAAACAGAAGAGATTGTTCGATTAATTCCATATATCAAACAATTGAATATTCCGATTATTGCTTTTGCCGGTCGCGCGAATTCTCACCTGGCGATGCACTCCGATGTGATTATTGATATTTCTGTAGACAGGGAAGTATGCCCGAACAATCTGGCTCCCACAAACTCCACGCTGGCGACCCTTGCGATGGGAGATGCGCTTGCGGTGTCCTTAATTAAGGAGAGAAATTTTCAACCCCATGACTTCGCAAAATTTCATCCGGGCGGCAGTCTTGGAAGAAAATTGCTGCACGAAGTGAAAGACGTAATGCACAGAGGCGCCCTCCCTGTCGTTTCCGCGGAACAAAGCGTGCAGGAATGCCTTGTTCCCATGACTCAGGGACGGCTGGGACTGGTGCTGGTCATGGAGGGCGACAAACTCCTGGGTATTGTAACCGATGGGGACTTGCGCCGTGCGCTGCAGAAACACAGTGATTTGTCGTCGGTCAAAATTGCTGATGCGATGACTTCCACACCCAAAACCATTTGTGAAAACGCTCGGTTGAACGATGCCGAAGAAATTATGAAACAAAATAAAATTAAAGCGCTTGTGGTTTTAAATGAAGACGGTAAAGTGTCGGGGATTTTAGAAATTTTCGATGACTGAAAAGACAACCCATGAGAATCTACATCTACCTATCGATTTTAACAATCTTTTGTTCCAGTTGTGCCGGAAAACAGAAAACCGATGAAACTTCTTCGAGTCAGGCGCTGACCACAATCCAACCTGTTGCGCCCGAAAATAATGATGAAGAAACAATCTTGAAAAAAATCGCCGATGCAGCTGTTGGAAAATCAATTCAAAGCGGTTCCGGAACGTTTGTGGTTACGAACAGTTACTTTGCTGCCAGCGGACGCGAATGTAAATCCATCGAAATTGTAACCGCCGATAATCGCACTGTATTTAAAACCGTATGTGATTACGACGGAACATGGGGCTTCGCCCCGGACGTATTGCCGAATACAACAAACCAATGAACTCTGCAGTGAGAGAATTGACGAAGGGCTTTTTTGCCCAGCTTCACGTTATTCACGCACTTATTCTCCGAGAAACCAGGAGTCGATTCGGCAAGTACAATCTCGGATATATATGGGCTTTTGTATCTCCTCTTTCTACTATCGCGTTGTTCTGGGGAATGTTCGCTATCGGCAAACGCGCTCCCCACGCGGGAATGGATCCCATCGGTTTTCTCTCAACCGGATTTCTGCCGTACTATATTTTTACCGGATGCCAGGCTAAAGCGGGTGCGGCTGTGCAGTCCAACAAAGCACTGCTATATTACCCACAGGTTCACCCGTTGGACCTGGTCGCCGCCCGGGCAATCCTTGAAACGGTAACCCTGACGATTGTATTTTTCTTTCTCATGCTGCTGAATACCATTTATACCCAGCACCTTCCGCTGGAAAGCTCATTGCAGACATTGAGCGGACTCGGCCTGGCTGCACTGCTCGGTACATCGTTGGGGCTGGTATTCTGCGCAATCAAAATTGAATTCCCCACATTCGACCATTTAATCGGGCCATTGATGCGACCGCTGTTTTGGACATCGGGCCTTTTTTTCTCGGTCAGTGAAATTCCCGGGTGGACTCGCGATTTGCTGCTTTGGAACCCGGTTCTTCACATTGTGGAATTCACCAGGGACGGTTGGTTCCGGAATTACGACTCTCCCTACCATAGTTACGAATATGTTCTTTTGTGGATACTCGGATTGGGATTTGTCGGCTTGTTCCTGGAAAAACTCACCAGACGAAAGATATAGCCGATTATGATTGAACTTCGCCATATTTATAAAAGCTATAATGTAAATGGAAATATCAACCATGTGTTGAACGACATCAATATTACGTTTCCCACAGGGGTCAACATGGGCATTCTGGGCCTGAACGGCGCCGGAAAGTCGACCATGCTTCGAATTATGGGTGGCGTCGAAATGCCCGACGAAGGACGAGTTATTCGACAGGGCCGCATTTCCTGGCCCATCGGGTTTTCGGGTGGATTCGCCGGAATCCTCTCCGGAGAAGAAAATTGCCGTTTTGTTGCGCGAATCTATAACGAGGATGTGGACCGCGTTGTCGGTTTTGCGCAGGACTTCGCAGAAATCGGGAAACATTTCTTCAATCCGGTAAACACCTATTCATCGGGTATGAAGGCTCGGCTGGCATTCGGTCTCAGCATGGCAATTGATTTCAATGTGTACCTGGTGGACGAAGTCACAGCAGTGGGAGACAACGTGTTTAAAAAGAAATGCAAACGGGTTTTTGACGACCGCCGCGACCATTCTTCGATTATCATGGTCTCCCATAGTATGAAAACCATTGAACAGTACTGCGATAAATGCGCGATTCTCACCAAGGGGTCAATCCACATTTTCGATTCCATCAAGGAAGCAGAACGAATTTATAAGGCATTGTAAATGGAAAACGAAAAAACAACGGCACAAGAGCCGAACAATTCCCAGATGAAAAACAAAAAGGCCGGTCTTCGACCGGGAATGAACAAGAAAAAGAAGTTACAGGCGGCAGCGATGCGCAACAAAAAAATGAAAGACGCGCCGAAAAACAATGCCCCCGACAAAGCCGTGAATCCCGGAAAAAATATAGGCGCCGGCAAGATAAAGGGCGCTGAAAAAAACGTTCAGCACCAATTGTCCGAAAACAAAAAGGCCGCAGCGAAACTGCAGGAAATCAAAAAAGCCGCAGCGCAGATTCCCATCGACTACGAGGCAAACGCCCGAAAGCGCAGGCGGCAGCGTTCGATTCAACTTGTCGTAAAAATGTTCATATTCGTTATTCTGCCCACCATCGCTGCCACGGTGTACTATGGTTTCTATGCCAAAGATCAGTATCAATCCATTTCTGCCATTGCGGTGCAAACGGAAGGGAAAGGCGGTCTGGGGATTGAATCCGTGATCGGCACTTTCGCTCCGACCGGTTCGTCGAAGGATGCGATGACCATTCAGGAATACATATTGTCGAGAGACATGCTGAAGTTCCTTGATGAGAATGAAAAATTCATTTCGCATTACCAGAATTCTCGAATCGACTATCTGGCGAGGCTGCCGAAAGACGCAACTTTTGAAGAATCCTTTGAATACTATCTGCAGTTTGTGGAAGCCAGCTACAATGCGGAATCCGGTGTTCTCACACTGAGCGTACGAGCGTTCGACGCCAAAAGCGCCCAGCGATTTTCCAATGCGATTCTTCATTTTGCCGAAGAGAAGGTGAATCTACTGTCTTCTAAAATGCAGCATGACAAAATCACTTTTACAGAGACGGTTGTAAAAGGAGCCGAAAAGCGATTGGAGGCGGCCCAGAAGGCATTGCTGGCCCTGCAGAAGGAACAGGCGGATTTCAGCCCCGATCACTCGGCCCAGGCGTTGATGGGAGTGAAAAACCAACTTGAGGCACAACTGGCGATGGCTCAAACAGAACTGGATGCGCTGATGTCAACCATGGCGCCGACAGCCCCCCAGGTCCTCGCACACAAGCAGAAAGTACAGTCCATCCGCAATCAGATACGGAAAGAAAACAAGCGTTTGCTCGGTTCTGACGAGGGTGGAATGGGAACCAACATCGCCGAATTTGAAATGGCCATGCTCGAAAAACAATTCGCCCAAAAAGAGTATGAATCGTCAATGGTGTCGCTTGAACTGGCCCGGCTGGAAGCGATGAAGCAAACCAAGTACCTTGCCGAAATATCGAGCCCGTCGCTCCCGGATGAAGCCGCCTTTCCCAAACGGGGACTGAAAATTCTTACCGCGTTTCTGGTCTCACTGGCAGTGTTCGGTATTTTCTCCCTTGTTCTATCTGCAGTCAAAGAACACGCTCGGATATAGCACAAACACTTGAAAAAAATGTGATTTCAGCTACGTTACGCAACTGAAAGCGAAGCCCATGCAAAAACATCATGTAAAGTACACATATTTAATCGTTGCAGCCGTTCTGCTGTTACTCCCCGTTACCCTATCAGCGAACAATTCCGCACTGCGAGTCGTCTCGAGAAATGCCGCACTTACCAACCAGTTACGGCAAACAACCGGCACCACATTGCCGACCACGTTGGGACACACCGCCAGTCCGGATGAAATCCCGGACGACATCGCCGATGCCAATCTCGAAGTCCAACCGGTGGAAATGCAGCCTTTCGGTGCCAACCTTTTTTCAGGAAACTGGATTAAAACGAGAGACAACGGGCTCAACCCGCTGTACGAAGTGATGACAGGAGACAAAATCGCGGTGTACACGTGGGGGGTTGTGGAGCTGAGCAATGTTTTCACCGTTGACGGGCAGGGAAATATATTTTTGCCTCAAATCGGCCCCATCCATGTGGCCGGAGTTGCTCATGCCAATCTGAACAAAACCGTCGAAGCCGCCGTTCGCCGCGTCTATATTCGCAATGTGGGCGTGTACACGGAGTTGCTGACAGCCAACCCGGTGGCCGTATTTGTTACCGGCGGGGTTCAGAACCCGGGGCGGTACGGCGGCCTTCCCTCTGACAGCATTTTGTACTTTCTTGATCAGGCCGATGGCATACATCCCACCCTGGGCAGTTATCGAAAAGTGGTTATCCTTCGCCAGGGAAAAGAAATCGCCGCCATTGACCTGTACGATTTTCTGCTCAACGGAAAAATCGATGTTCCTCAATTGCAGGAAAACGACACCATTTTGGTTACACGCCGAGGCCCTGTGATACAATTGGACGGAAATGTGGCCACTCCGACGCTGATTGAATTCGCAGAAGAAAAAAACACCGGGAAAGATGCACTGAAAATTATTCCGAACGCCGCCACGGCAACAGAAGTGACCATCACCGGCGTTCGCGACGGTCGGCCGTTTGCGAAAACAGTTACCATAACGGCATTTCAGAATGAAACCCTGCGCGACGGCGATATTATCACAATTCGAAATGACGGCAGGGCCGATACGATTCTTATCGGCCTGACAGGCGAATTTGACGGCCCGTCCGTACTCACCATTAAACGAGGTTCCAGACTGATTGATGTTCTCAATATGATTCCCACATCCAGAGCGCTCGGCAATACAGATGCGGTTCATATTCTGCGAAAATCTGTAGCCATGGCGCAGAAAGATTCCATCAATGACTCTCTGTTCCGCTTGGAGCGAAGTGCGCTGCTCGCATTGTCGAATTCACGCGGCGAGGCTGAAATCCGTGTTCGGGAGGCTGAACTCACCGCTCAGTTTGTGGAACGCGCACGGCAGATTCAACCGTTGGGCCGTGTGGTCACCGCCCATGATGGACAACAGTTGAACGTGGTGCTGGAAGACGGTGACACCATTGTTATTCCTCAGCGAACCAACGTTATCCGCATCGGCGGAGAAGTGATGATTTCCCAGGCGGTCATTTACAAGGAAGACCTTACCGCCAAAGAATATATCCAGATGGCCGGCGGATACTCCGAGCGCGCTGACGACGATCTTGTTATTGTGCTCCATGCGGACGCGTCTGTTTCCATGGAAGAGCCGGACGCACATATTCTACCGGGAGATGAAATTCTGGTTCCCCCACGTATCGATGTGAAGGTACTTCAAAATGCGACCGACGTGATGCAGATCATTTACCAGGTTGCCATGTCTGCCGGTGTCGTGCTGGCCATCTGATTCATGGCCGGCGAATCCAATTTTACGCACTTAGTGACTTCTCTCCGCCTCAAGAATTATGTATGCTTCGAAAACTGTATCGAGAGAGGAAACCGCCTCGCACAGCAGTAGTGTTTCACCCTTGGGCGAACATGATGACAATTGGCCCTGCGGTCCGCAGAACGAACCCGAGAAGGAGTTCTCGAATCAATGAACCGAATACCAGAATCAGAAACCACAACGCAACCCCTCCCCGACAAGAAACTCGTTGCCGTCGTTGAGCGCAGCACAGAATTCGACGAACAGTATTATCAGCAGTTCTGCTCCGGCAACAAGGCTCAATGCGTGGAACACTTTCTCACTATCGGCGCACAAAACGGATGTAACCCAAACGAACAATTCGACTGTGCATTTTACCTCAAACACTACGTAGATGTGGCGAATGCGGGCATTAACCCGTTTTTGCACTGGTTGCTTTCCGGAAAAAAAGAAGAACGGTTCATCAATCGTGACGAATACGAAATCCAAATCGTCCGCAAAAGCAATCTGTTTGATGCGGAATACTATATTCAACACGCGGGTGATACACCTGAAATTCACAAAGACCCGATTGCTCACTATGTCAAAAAGGGCTGGAAACAGAATCAAAAACCTCGCCCGAATTTCGACCCCCGGTTTTATGCGACGTATTATGAAGATGTCGGTCGTGCCGAAGGCAATCCGTTCATCCACTTCATTCTATTCGGTCAAAATGAACACCGTATTCCCAGTCCTGAAACAGCAACCCCGGAGTCGCTGATTGCAAACAGCGGCTATTTCAATGAAGAATACTACCGGGGGCAGGCAACTGTTCCTGTGAACGAATCTGCAATCCAGCACTTTTTACAGCAGCCGAATTCAGCACTGAAGAACCCGTCTGTCAGATTTGAATGCGCTTTCTATCTGGACCGATATGTTGATGTTGCCGATTCCGGTGGAAATCCACTGGTTCACTGGCTGAGTCATGGAAGGATGGAAGGCCGCAAGGCGACTCGTCTGGAATATGAAAAAGAGTTGATTTTTAAAAGCGGTTTATTTGACGAATCTTATTATCTCGAACATAACGCTGACGTGGCTACAGGGGCAGGAGACCCCATCTCTCACTTCTTAACGCACGGATGCGCGGAAGGTAGAAGACCCGCACCTTTTTTTGACCCGACATTTTATACCCAAGAATACGCAGATGTTGACGCTGAAACGATGAATACATTCGTTCACTACATTGAAATCGGCAGGCAGGAAAACCGTGCCTGCACCCCGGAAACGAAATATGTTTCGCTAATATCTGACTCTCCCTATTTTGATGAAGCGTTTTATTCCGCTCAGGTTGACATTCCGGAGGGGCTATCCCCCGCGCAACACTTTTACGAAAGCGGTGCAGAACCGCAAGCCAATCCGTCAAAAGAATTTGACTGTACGTTTTATCTCGAGCAATACCCCGACGTAAAAAAATCAAATGTGAATCCCCTGCTCCACTGGCTGGTGTCGGGCCAAAAAGAAAATCGATATATCAATCGAGTCGAGTACGAAACCAGAATCATTGAATCCAGCAATATGTTCAACCTGGAGTTCTACACCAACACCTACAACGACATCGACTGGAACGAAATAAATCCCATTCGACATTTCATACTTTATGGTGTGGGCGAAGGCAGACGGCCGTTCGCCGAGTTCGACCCGACCTTCTACTGCGACTTTTACAAAGATGTAAAACACAACCCTCTGGTTCACTGGATTCAACACGGCAGAAATGAAGGACGATTCATCAACCAGTTCGAGCGGGATATACATTTTATCAGAAAAAGCGGCTTGTTCGATAACGAGTACTATCTAGGCAACAACCCGGATGTAAAAGCATCAGGAAGTGACCCCATTGCCCATTTTGTAATGCATGGATTTCGCGAAGGTAGAAAACCGAGTCAATGGTTCGACCCGCTATTCTACATGCTTCAGTATGAGGACGTAAAAACGTCAAATCAAAACCCGTTTGCACATTATATTGAATTTGGAAAAAACGAAGGTCGAGAAACCATCGAACACATCAACAACGTAGTTCCGTTTACGCCTGTTTCATTTCCGGACATCAGCCAACGAAAAATCGCTGTTCTCATTCACGGTTTTTACGACGACCTTATCGAAGAGCTTCTTGAATACACCCAAAACATCAAAGGCACGTACGATGTATTGTTGAGTGTAACCAGTGACGAAGGCACACGAATCGCCAAAACATGGGCCGAAAAAAATCATCACAAGGGCGAGTTACTCATAAAAAATGCCCCCAACAAAGGCCGTGACATGGCGCCGACACTCATTACGTTTCGAGAGGAGATTCTTTCCTACGACTACGTATGCAAAATTCACACAAAAAAGTCGCTCTATACCGGAAAAGAACAATCTCACTGGCGCAATGAGCTCATTTCTCCGCTACTCGGCTCAGAAAAAACAGTGAACAATATTTTAACGCTATTCGAGGAGTCTAAAAATCTTGGTGTCGTTTATCCAGAGTGTAAAACCTTCCCGTATTGGGCATACACATGGCTATCCAATCACGGTTCCGCGTCTCGCCTAATGAAAAAATTGGGAATCAACATCCCCATTCACGGATATATCGACTATCCCCTCGGGTCAATGTTCTGGTTTCATCCGGCGGCATTGCACCAGCTTTTTGAAGGCCGAATCAAACTAAGTGATTTTCCGGATGAACCGATTCCGAATGACGGTACAATGGCACATGCGCTCGAACGCATTTTTGCGTTACTTGCCAAGCACAACAACTACACATATTCCGAAGTCAATCTACACGACCGGCGATTTTTGTACGGATTCGGCAGTAAAAACTTTGCCCAATATACCTCGAAGACACTCGACATCGCCCGCGAACAAATACGTCAGGCCGACACCGTTTCGTTTGATATTTTCGACACACTCATAACCAGACCGCTGCTGTCTCCAGATAGTTTGTTTGATCTGATTGAACAAGAAATCGACAAAAAATTCGACACGTCGTCACAGTACCACGCAATCCGCAAAAAAGCGGAGCAGCTTGCTCGACAACGAAAACGCGCAGACGTGGACTATGACGACATATATCAGGAAATGTCGCTGCAAAAATTATTGAGTGAAGAAATCATTCAATACGCCTATCAGCGAGAATTTGAATTCGAATGCGAAATCACCAGGCCACGGCCTGAAATGATCGATTTATTCAATTTTTCGATTGAACAAAACAAACGCGTTATTCTCGCTAGTGATATGTATCTGAAAGCGTCGCATGTGAAGCAGTTGCTTTCACTGAATCAAATCAACGGTTACCACAAGCTGTATCTTTCCTCTGAAATAAACTTGCGAAAAGATTTGGGAACCATGTGGGACCACTTGATTACCGCCGAGAAAATTCACGGAAGCAACTTTATTCACTTTGGAGATAACGAGCACTCCGACATCCAACTATCTGGAGACCGCAAAATTAACAACTTCCACGTGATGTCTCCTTCGAATATGTTTTTCAATTCCGATGCCGGTAGGCCGTTTCAACACAAATCCAAAGGAAACACATTTCTGTCAGTAGCGTTCGGCCCCGTTATCGAACGATTGTATGCCAACCCGTTTATTGGAAAAAAACAATTCCGGCTGAATAAAAAATTCAACACGCCTTTCGATACCGGCTACTGTGCCTTCGGCCCGCCTGTCATGCATTTCATGGTGTGGCTGACATCTCAAATTGCGGCCAACAAAAATGATGCGGTGTTCTTTCTTGCAAGAGAGGGGCATTTTTTAAAAGAAATATACGACCGGTTTGTCGGTCTTCCGCAGGTGAAACAGCTCCTTACACCCCAACCGCCGACTGAATACATGCTGATTTCAAGGCGGGCCGTCCTGGGCGCGCTCGATAAAAACCTTGCGTTGATTGAGCAGATTATCAAAAGCAATGAATTTGAAGGTACTGTTGAAGATTTGGTTCAAAACAGATTTGGGTTCATCATTCCCGAAAAATACGATTCGATCAGGTCGCAGCAGGTAAAAATTCCAAGAGATACCAAAATCGTTTTGCAGGCACTGAATCCATTATTGGATGAAATGACTGAATTGGCGCTGACTGAAAAGAAAGCTCTTCTCGAATACTTGTCAAACATACAATTCCAATCCGCTTTGCGCCCGGCAGTGGTTGATTTGGGATATGCGGGAACGATTCAGAGATATTTGGGCGACCTCACCAATAAGCCAATCGATGGGTATTATTTTGCGACCAACATGAAATCCAAACAATGGGCGACAGCGCAAAACGCCCCGCATGGTTGTTTTGTCAGCAATGCGGCAATGAATGCAAAAGCTCCCCTCTATAGGTTCAGCCTGCTATTGGAAGCCTGGCTCACTTCTCCGGTCGGCCAGCTGACACATTTCAGTATCGAAAATGGAACACTTCAGCCCAACTTCAAAGAAGCTGAATCGCTAAAAAGCATGTTCAAAATCAACGAGCAAATTACTGCAGGCGTCATCGGGTATATCACAGACATGGTAAATATTTGCGGCACCAATCTAAAAACACTCTTCAATACCACCGGCCATGACATTCAGTCTTTATACGAACAAGCAGTTAAATGTGATCTATGGGACAACGAATCCCGAAAAATCTTCCACCTCGAAAACGATTTCTGCGGCGTGCCGGATTTTGATATCATTAAGCACTATAAAAACGTTTTGTCGAAATGACAATCTATGACAATGGACTGACCGAGTCTATCTCCCCCCTTAAGGCGTCTCCCTTTTCAATCGCAACGATACTGTGACGCAACCGCATTTTGTTTTCGGTGGGAAATATGCAGACCGGAACGCTATACATTCCCGCGCAAAGCAGCTTTTACAAAAACACGTAATAGTCGTTTCAATTGCTCATTTTCTGATAGCAATTTTTTATTACCTAATACCTGATCACCCCAAACAGATTCGAAATCGTAATCACGATGGCAATATTCTTTGTGAAGAATTAAATTATCATCTCGAAAAAGAGACATTATTTCTTTGCGAGCATTTGAATTAAGATAATTTTTCCCCTTGTTAGAGAGTATTGAAGCCCCCTGCGTAATTCTAAATAATGATTCTTTAATCGCAACATCATGAACATCCTTGTAGACTTTTGGCATCGAAGATAAAATGTCACATAAATAGGGATTCAATGCCTCATTTGCCACAATTTCCTCAGAGTTCATACCTTCGCTAGGTATCTCTGCTTGAAACAGAAATTCCTCAAATAGATTCGCGTTAATTAAGCATTTCTTATGTAGAGGAATAACTCTTAAAGCGTTTTTACCATATGCTTTTTCAAAAAAACGCACAGCTTTTAAGTAATTGGGAATTTTATTGCGCTTGCAATATTGCACATATTTTTTTAGTTTTCGCCCTCTTTTATGCTCCCATTGCTGCCATGCAGATAAAATAAAATCATCTTGCCGTCGAACAAAATACACAACTCTTTTATCATTGAATTCTTTTCTGAAAATATTATGAATCTCCGAACTTGCCACGGACGACAACTTGTTGACCAAGTTTTCGGCTGACACAATAATCTTATTACACCCAGCTTCTTTCGCCAACATATTGAGTTTCTGTACTCTATCTTTAAAACGCGACAAGCTGCCGGCGAATTGATTAGAATTCTCTGTATCAAGAATCTGTTTAAAAAACTTTCGAGGCGTCTCAACACTGCGGCGATAGTTTTTATTAAAAGAAAAACAAAAATTATCGTCAGGCAGAAATACACCTTTTTCCTCAAGCTTGTGACGATTTCTCAACAAGAATTTTTGGATCGATGTTGAACCGCATTTGGGATGCCCAGGATGTATAATCAGGTCTACCAAACCACTTCTCCTTATACTGACTTGTGTAAACTATTTAACAGAAAGCAACACAGTTATGCAGGAAATAGTTCCAAATCACAACGTTAAATACGCACGCCCAAAGGATGTTCTTTTTCTAAAGACACACAATGCTTCTGGTTGTCAAATTTTTAGAAACAAGCCCGACAACATTCACAATATGCTGGACAATTAAGTTTCAATAGAATTATATTACGGTTCGAGGAATGATAGTTCAAATTTAATTTCATTGCATGAAACAATTTTTATACTTGACGACGTTCTAATCGGTTCAAGTTAAAAAAATAAGTGAGTTCGTTTTGGAGCCGTCTCAAAAACAAAATCAAAAATTTTTGCTGACGTTCATCAGCAGCATTAATCATAGTCTATTCTCATGAACAAAATGTTAAATGCACCAGGAACAATTGTTTTTCACCCCGGAATCGGCAAAACAGCAACATCTGCTATCCAGTCCATAGGTTTATCCTTAATTACTGACGATACAGAACAAGCTAGTTTTGCGCCGTGTGGAATACTACATGGCGCACACAATGCGTTTGCTTCCAACCATCCCAGTTTCACGCCAGAGTTATTTGAAGAAGGGTGGCACCAACTATTAGAATATGCTTCTAGTCGAAATAAGAGCACTATTATTTCCAGCGAATTTCTTATTCGAGATAACCCCGCTCACATTAGTGAACTTATTCGAAGATGTACGGTGCATGGTTTGCCTATCAAGATCGTAGTCGCAGTGAGAAACTATACAGGTTACCTTTTATCGGCATATCTACAAGCAGTTAAAGTAAATTGGGGAATTAAAGATGGTGAAGATGTCTATGCATTCGCCCGACGAGAACTTCAGTTCATTCGTATTAATCAACTTGTCGATCATTGGGCACGTCATATAGGGGACGAGAACGTGTATCTCATCGACTATGATAAACACAAAAGTGACATTGTGAGCCTTTTCTTCAAACAATTCGACATCGAAATTGACAAAAACAATGACAGAAAAAAAATAAACCCATCCATTCCACTTCCTGCTGCCGAATTAATCCGACAATTTGACCAAGCATGTAGCGAGGGACACGAGAAGCGTTCAGAGTTTATTAAATATGTGTCGTCATTAAAATTCAAAGAAAAATTTGAGCATCAGATAGTATCAGCTATGCAAAATGATATTGTGAAGGGAACATACGCCCATGATGTCGAACGATTGAATGCTCGATATACTTGGATTGACTAGTACTGGTCACCCAAACTTTTAATAAAGGTATTGCAATGCACGACCGTAAATTTGTTTTACGTTATGTTCTTCTCTATCTACTAGTATTCCTCAGCATTTGTTGCTCATGTGGTCATGAGAAAAATACAAAAAAGACAGAGTCTCTATCAGACTATCCCTTATCAATATCCTCATCTCCTGTACCAATCCCCAATCCAACATCAACAAAGCATGTCGACGATAACAGTTCCGTCGTTTTAAAGCGCGAGTTGTTACCTAATCCAAATCTAATGGACAAGGGAATTCGACCAACCTTAAATCTAAAAGGCACTCCAGGATATAAGGAACAGTACCAAAAATGGACATCCCGCCAGAATCTTATATCGCAAAAAATATTGGGTTCAGAAAACGGCATTTCGAAAGACGACAGTCAATATACGTACTTCATTGAGATTGGAGAAAAGTATTTCCTTCATCAAGTTCCCAATCCCAATATAGAAGGAAATGCGCTTGTCTACAGAATTAATGATCCCGAAGGGAATGTTGTAAAAAAACTTTCGATGGAAAAGTCACCAAGTACAGGTGAAACCACAATAACCTTCGATTTTGACACATCTAAAGAGTGGCGAAACGGATTTAACTTGAATGCTCCATTGCGAGACGGAACAAAACCTCAGTATCCTCAAATCCACGGACACAATCATTTCCTGATCACACAAAATTTTGTGTCCCCCGAAGAAGATGGAATCAATTATTCTTTTGACCAACGCCCTCTAGTAAAAAACTTCGACAGCATTCTCCTTCAGGCTCAAATAAAGCTGAGTAAATGTAAATCAGTACCCGGAACCGACTATAAGCGTTGGCCTGGAAAGACACACATCCACCCCAATCACGCAATTTTCCATCTGGGAATCACAATCTGCCACCGTGACTATTTCAAAAATAGAACCCAGAAAACACCTAAAAGTTACGATCTCTTTTTTGTTGTTGTCCCAATAGCGATCGTCAATTTCAACGGAAAAACCGACGTATTCGAGAAGTGGCCCCTGTTTTCTTTCGAAGTAAGAGGCAAACCAGTATACTTCCACTATCCAAAGGAATATGAAGAAATAGAAAAATCACATGACTGGATAAGCTACAAAGATATTGATATGAAAAAAGCTGTAGTGGACGCCATTGGACGATACAATAGAGAAAAACACGAAAATTTGAATATCAATGATTACTATTTAAAAAATTTCACATTTGGTTGGGAAATTTGGGGCGCATGGGAAACAGAAATCTCGGTAAAAAACATGAGTCTACAAGGCATTTCCTACACTCCTATGTAGTTTTCCTATCCATGGAACTCATATGAAAAAAGAACTATACATACACATCGGCGCTCATAAAACGGGTACCACCGCTCTGCAATTCTTTCTGTCGGACAACTACTCTCTGCTGTTGCAGAAAAATCTTTTATATCCGCAATGTTTTCGCAGCAACGACAATATTACGGACACTCGATTTGATGCGTACAGGAAAGGTCATCATCATCTGGGATGGCATTTCATGCAGAATAAGAAGGTATTCAAGAAAAATTTCTCATTTTCAGATGCGCTTCGCCGAGAAATGGACGCCACCCATACCTCTCGCGTTGTTCTAAGTTCGGAGGTATTTGAAGAAGAGCCCGAGCAGTTAGACCAAAAATGGAAAGCCATAGCCAACGCCTTTTCGGACTTCGACATCAAAATTATTTTTTACATTCGCAGGCAGGACGAATTCATCGTCAGCGCATATTCCACAATTCTGGTAAATCATCCGACGTTTAAAGGAACCGTTGCGGATTTGGCTCGCAAATATCTGAATGGTGAAAAACTGGTGCCAATCAACGCATCAATTGACTACTTCGATAAACTTCAAACACTATCTAAATTCGTTGGAAAACCAAACATAGTCGTAAAAGTGATGGAAAAGGAACAAATGCCTGGTGGATTGTTTGCCGACTTCTTAGGCATCTTTCAGCTACCACTTACAAACGACCTAGTCATTCCGGACAGAGGGAAAAGCAATCAGAGTTACACAGAAGAAATGCTGGATGTTCTGCGGATTCTTAAAAATGTTTACGGTCACGAAAAATTCGAGCAATTTGTCGCCCGCCTTCCCAGAAATAGCCTCGGAAAACCCAATATGCTGAATTACAGAAAACGAAAAGAAATTCTTGAGCAATACAAGGAATCAAATGCAAAACTCGCGAAAGAATATCTGAACCGAAGCAATGGCGAGCTCTTTTTAGGAAAACTTAACAAAGAAGAAACCAACCGCACTTTTTTTGAAGGAATTACAAAACGAAAGCTCGCGCGCATACTCGGAGATCTGGCTCTTCAACAGAAATGAATCTTAAATATACGTATTATTTCATCCACTTTTTAAAAAAGTCATTCACAAACAATACCGGGTCTCTTCGCAGTTTGCGCCATTTTCGGGCAACGGGGGTGGACGGCCTACGGGTGACGTCGATGGGGGCGGCTTCAATCAGGGATTTGCGCGCTACGAAATCATCGGCTACGGCCATCAACCGCTCAAAGAGCGGCGGGTCAATATCAATGCGAATCAGGTCGTTGTAATACACCCAGGGGACCAGCTCACTGTTCAACCCGCCCTGCCAATCGAGCAACAAAGTATTGTCGTGGGCATCGATAAATCGAATGGCATCCTCGCTGCATTGAACGATCACCTTCCTCGGCGGGGTATCGGGATATGCGTTGGCCACCTGCTGGTAGGAATTTCCCACCCGATTGATTTGCAATTCGTGAAGCACCAGACACTCGGTTTCATCGAGCATTTCTGAATGCCCTTTGTGCAGCAGAAAGCTGAGCAACTGCCATTGTTCAACGGGGGTCAAATCCACTTCGCAACCTCCGCCAGTTTATCGGCCACATGGTGTTGCTCGCTCAGCGCTCTGGCCGAACGCGACGCCTCGGTATACCTGTCGATGTTCATCATTTGTGCAACCGCGGGCGCCCAGTCTTTTTCGACAAACAGCAACCCGGGGTTACTCAAGCGCTGAAACTCCGGCATGGACTGCGTGATCAGCGGCTTTCCAAAGCTGGCCGCTTCTAAAAACTTGATTGCTGACTTGCAGCGATTAAACGGCGTATCCATCATGGGCGCGATGCACAAATACGACTGATGAATCAACTGCGGCAACAAATGAAACAACACCGGCTCGCGTCTCCGCCAGTTGGGGGGCAGCGGCTGGTTCAGTTTCAGCTGGCCGTACACATGCACTTCCAAATCGGGCCATTTGGCAACCGCTGCGTCGATTGAATCCATGTGCGCCATCAAATCCGCCGTATGGTTTGACGTGCCCGAAAAATAACTGACAATTCGTTTGTCTTTTTGCTTTGTTTTCAGGCCGCCGAGATTTCGCCAGAAGGTTGAGATACCGTTTCGAACCACAAACACGCGTTCGCAGGAAAACTGTCGTTCCACGGTTTCTTTTATTCCGTCACTGCTGACAAAAAAAGTGTGAAACTCTTTGGCCGCCTGAAAATACTCGTTGGTCAACTTTTTCAGGCTCAACAGACTTGTGGCTTCACTCAGGTACGCCGGGTGACTGTCGAGAATAGACGCATCAAACAGACTGTCGTCAAAGTCCGCCACACATCGGTTCTTACTGTACCGCTCCAGCAATACCGTCAGCTGATTGCACGACCTGGGTCGATGAAAAACGACAATGTCAGCGGGAATCTCCTTTTCAACCGCATCCATATAGTGCACCACATAGCTGCGATACCCCAATCGCCGCCAATGCTCACAGGGTTGAAAACAACGATATATTACAGAAGCATCCAGGTAATAGTCATGAACATTCCGCTTGCTGAAGGTAATATAAAGTATGGTTTTCATTAAATTCAGTTGTATCAGACCTCAGCCGAACACCAAAGAAAAATCGTTTTCAAATATATTTTCAATCGCACATTTCTTTGCTGTTCGACCGGTCTCATACGGTATTCGGAGCAGCACGGCATAACGTATTCCAGCTATTACAGCGGATCCGGATCTGTGTTCAGCGAAAAATCCTCAAATCGATGGCTCAGGTTGCGGTTGTAACACGGATCATGCCGCAATCGTGCGCCCCATTTTTGCAGCATATACGCTGTTTCCTCGGCAAACCGAGTCTGCTTTTCGTCATCGTCATCCAATCCCCGGCTGACCGACTCGTGATGAATCAGCACCGCATGGGGGGTCCACACATTCCGATACCCGTTTTCAATCACCTTCAGACAAAAATCCACATCGTTGTACGCCACTTTCAAATTCTCGGCATCCATTCCGCCGACTTCCAGATACACCGACTTTCGAACCAGCATGGCCGCGGCGGTAACCGCTGTCATATTCTGAACGCAAAGCAACCGGCCGAAATACCCCGGATGATCCTCGCGATAGTATTTATGGCTGTGGCCGGCCACCTTCCCGATACCCAGTATCACCCCGCCGTGCTGAATCCGACCATCGGGGTATACCAGTTTTGCCCCCACACACCCAACGCCGCTCTGCGCCGCATGAGACACCATTTCTCTCAGCCAATCCCCCTGGCGAATTTCAATATCGTTATTGAGCAAACCGACAATGTCGCCCTCTGCCTGCTGCACCGCGAAATTGTTGATTGCCGCAAAATTGAATTCATGGGGATAATTCACCACGCGCACCCTGGGATGAGATGCCAGCGACGCAAAGTACGCCAGCGTGTTTTTGTCATCGGAACGGTTGTCTATCAGTAGAATATCGTAATTGGGGTAATCGGTTTTTTGCAGAATCGAATTAATGGCCCGCCGGGTCATATCTCGTTCATTCCGTGCGGGAACAATCAATGTTACTTGAGGCGACGGTTCCGGCACAGGCCAGATAACGCGATATGTGTTCGCGCGATCAACGGGAACAACTTCAGCGGAAGGGATATCCGACAAGTAGTCGGTCAACGCCAGAATGTCTGCCGTCGCATCATTCGACTCAGCGCCCTGCACGAAATTTTCGTTCTCGACGGGATACTCGTGCCGATGAACCAACACCTTGTCAACGTGATGTATCCCCTTCCCCGCACACGCTTTCACACACCGAAGCAGTAAATCGTACGCACGCCCGTTTCCGACCGCCGCCCGCTCTCCTGCCACCGATTCTATTAATTCACGCCGGAACGCACACAACCTTGAAATGTAATTCTGAGAAAGCAGCAGGTATTCATTCCAGTCGGGCTTGAAATGCGGGCTATGCCGCGCGCCTTCGACATCGATGCGGTCTTCATCGGAGTAAATAATCCGACTGTCAGAATGCGTCGCAGCAACATGGATAAGCTCGTTCAGCGCCTGCGGTGCGAGCGTATCGCCGACATCGATTCGCACGATATACTCCCCAGTGCCCAAAACAGATGTCTTGGATGACAGTGGCTGTCGGTCATCACCGGCCTCTTCCGAAAGAAACCGAATTCGCCTACTGTTCACCGTGTACTCTTCACATCGTGCGCGCAGCGATGTTTCAATCGATGCCGCGCCGGTGAACCACAATTCCCAATGGGGATACGTCTGCTGCAATATCGAGTGCACGGTCCGTTCCACTCGCGCCGAATCCGCCCGATGAAGCGACATGTACAGCGAAATCACAGTGGTCACATTCTTTACACCCGCACACCACTGCCTGGGTTCAATCTCTTTCACATAATAGGAATAATCCACTCGGGCAACCGGCTGAAACAGCTGCGCATACAGCGACATCAACTCTTTGGGCGCGGCGCCGGCAGGCATATACACATCTGCCCGCTGCATTCTGCGCAGTATGCGTCTAAATGCAAATCCGCGCGTTACCCGTCGCAATTTGAAATGCCTCATCGTATACGAGGCATTCACCTGTGCGGGCACCAACCGAATCGCGCGACATCTCGGCGGCATCAAAAAAAATCGCTTTCTCAGCCTGGGCGAATGAAATGAAATCTCCACCACGTGATCGTCGCGAAACCCGTTTCCCAAATCCAGGTACAATTTGGCGGTATCCGGTTCATCCGCGTCTACCTGAAGTTCAAATACATACCACCCCGAATAAAAACGTCGGTGCAGCTCATACCCGGAATCATCGGCCAGCGGATGCCATTTCTCCACTGTCGTGCCGTTGGAAAGGAGCGTGATATTGAAAAATAAATTCCACATTCCGGGGGGTCCGTTCGTTCAGGAATCAATGCGGTTTTTCGCGATGTATTGCTGGGTGAAAGTGACCGGTATCCCCCAAGTTGTCAACGAAATTTTCGGAGTGAACGCACGAGTGCAAAATCGCCATCTGAAATGCGTTCGTTTCACCGTGATATACTTTTTAAAGATACTGAAACTATAAAAATAATTTTGCTTGCTCTGCCGGCTGTACCGTGAGTATATGACGTTCAATGCTGCCGGGAACCGGTTGCGGTACGTTGTAATGCACCGATCCAACTGCGATTCGGGTACATCCATCCGTTGCAAAATCGGAACATTTGTGTAAAAGTTTCCTGCAATTGCAGTAACTAGAGGGTAAAAGATGAAAACAGTATTAGTCACAGGCGGCTGCGGATTTATCGGCGCCAATTTTATCAACCATTTTGTTCCTCAGATGCCGGACACTCATTTCGTGAATATCGACAAACTGACCTACGCGGGAAACCCCCTCAGCGTAGCGCAGCAGCAAAATGAACCCAATTACAGTTTCGAGCAGGTCGACATTTGCGACAGCGATGCCGTGAACCGCGTGTTCCAGAAATATGCACCCGATACCGTGGTTCATTTTGCAGCAGAAAGTCATGTGGACCGCAGCATTCACGGGCCCGCGGATTTCGTTTTTACCAATGTGGTGGGAACCCTTCACCTGCTTGAAGCCGCCCGCGCCCTGTGGAAAAACGATTTTAGCGACAAAAAATTTCATCATGTCAGTACCGACGAAGTATATGGATCACTCGGCGACGAGGGTAAATTTATGGAGTCCACTCCCTATGACCCCAGCAGTCCCTATTCCGCATCAAAGGCCGGAAGTGATCACCTGGTACGGGCGTACCACCGAACATACGGCATGCCCGTCACTGTGACCAATTGCTCCAACAACTACGGTCCATACCAGTTCCCCGAAAAACTGATTCCCCTGATGATCCTGAATGTGCTGGAACGAAAACCGCTTCCCGTATACGGAAAAGGAGAAAACGTTCGCGACTGGCTGTACGTCACCGACCACTGTGACGCCATCATGACCGTTGTCGCCAATGGAAAGACGGGGGAAACCTACAACGTGGGCGGTAACTGTGAACGTTCCAACATTCACGTGGTACACACCATATGTGAAATTGTTTCAGAACTCGCGAAACTCAATACCGAAGAATCAAAAAGCCTGATCACATACGTGACAGACCGGCCCGGCCACGATTTTCGCTATGCTATCGACGCAACAAAAATTCAGAGCGAGCTCGGTTGGCAACCCAAAGAAACGTTTGAAACCGGTATGCGCAAAACGGTTGAATGGTACCTCGGCCATCCCGAATGGATTACCGACGTACGCAGCGGCAAATATCGAGAATGGATTGACCAAAATTACGCCGCCCGGGGGGAAAAATGAGTCGTAAAGGAATTGTTCTGGCCGGCGGTTCCGGCACCCGGTTGTACCCGGTGACATTGGGCACCAGCAAGCAATTGGTTCCCATTTACAATAAACCGATGATTTACTACCCCATCAGCGTTCTGATGCTCGCCGGCATTCGCGACGTACTGATTATCAACACTCCCCATGAACAAGATGCGTTCATCCGACTGCTGGGCGACGGTTCCCAGTGGGGTATTTCAATCACCTATGCGGTCCAGGAAAAACCGGAAGGGCTGGCGCAGGCATTCCTCATTGGAGATTCATTTCTCGGCGACAACTCCTCTGCGCTGGTTCTGGGCGATAATATTTTTTACGGCCACGGCTTCTCAAAAATATTGCGCGCGGCGTCGGCGAACATCAACGGCGCGACGGTGTTTGCCTATCCGGTGAATCATCCTGAAGACTACGGTGTGGTGGAATTCAATGCGGAGGGCGCCGCCGTGTCCCTCGAAGAAAAACCCACGCATCCGAAGTCGCATTATGCCGTAACCGGTCTGTATTTTTATGACAACACCGTTGTTCAGAAAGCAAAAACGCTTTCACCGTCTGCGCGAGGAGAGTTCGAAATCACCGCCCTCAATGATCTGTATCTCAAAGAGCAACAACTCCAGGTTCAGATATTAGGGCGCGGATTCGCCTGGCTGGACACCGGTTCTCATGCCAACATGCTGCAGGCATCGCAGTATGTGGAAGCGGTTGAAAACCGTCAGGGACTGATGGTCGCCTGTCTTGAGGAAATCGCGTATCATCAGGGGTGGATTTCTAAAGAACACCTGCTTGAACACGCGTCGAAGTTTGCCAAAAACGACTATGGCGCCTATCTTAAAATGGTCGCGGAGGAACCCGTATGAATGTTATCGAAACCAGTCTTCCGGGAGTGATCATCATTGAGCCCAAGGTGTTCGGAGATCATCGCGGTTTTTTCATGGAGTCTTACAGCCGACAGCGGTACGCCGATGCGGGTATCCCGGAGGCGTTCGTACAGGACAACATCTCTTTTTCGAGCAAAGGCGTACTGCGGGGACTGCATTTTCAGAATCCCGGGGCGCAGGGAAAACTGGTTCAGGTTCTTCAGGGTGAGGTTTTCGACGTGGCGGTCGACATTCGCGTGGGCTCCCCCACATTCGGCAAATGGGAAGGCGTATTCCTGTCGGGCGAAAACAAAAAACAGTTCTACGTGCCGCCGGATTTCGCCCACGGATTTGTTGTCACCAGCGAAACCGCGCTGTTTGCATATAAATGCACCCGGTATTATTCACCGCAAACCGAAGGCAGTGTTCGGTATGACGACCCCGCCATCGGTATCGAGTGGCCGAATTTGAAGCCGGTGCTGGCCGAAAAAGATGCAAACGCTCCTGTTCTGGC
Organism: Deltaproteobacteria bacterium; assembly: GCA_016936575.1. Taxonomy (GTDB): domain Bacteria; phylum Myxococcota_A; class Polyangia; order JAAYKL01; family JAAYKL01; genus JAFGXQ01. Next base: position 1,036 of record JAFGXQ010000224.1, on the reverse strand, counting down.
GGACATCGCCAAAGAAAAGCTTCCCGTCTACTCACGCTAGAGGTCAACAGTATGAACCGTACAAAAATTCTTGTCACAGGTAAGAACGGTCAGGTGGGCTACGAACTGAGCCGAACCCTGGCGCCATTTGGAGAACTGATGGGTGTGGACGTGGAGGACTGCGACCTGACCGATCCGGACGCCATCCGAAACCTGATACGCGGTTTCGAGCCGCAGCTGATTGTCAACCCCGCCGCGTATACCGCGGTCGATCGGGCCGAAAGTGAACCGGAACTGGCTAAAGCAATCAACACAACCGCACCGGGCATCATCGCCGAAGAAGCGAAACGACTGGGTGCACTGATGATACACTACTCGACCGACTATGTGTTCGACGGAAACAGCGACGCTCCTTATGGTGAGACAGACGCACCCAACCCCACTTCGGTGTACGGAAAAACCAAACTGGACGGCGAATCGGCGGTTCGGGATTCCGGAGCCACCCATCTCATTTTTCGGCTGTCCTGGGTATATGGATTGCGAGGCGCCAATTTTCTGCTCACCATGCAACGGCTCGCCCGTGAACGGGAAGAGCTGAATATCGTGAATGATCAATTCGGCGGCCCCACCTGGTGCAGAATGATTGCAGAAGCCACTGCCGCGGTGGTTTCCAGACACCTGCAGCGCCCCATCCAAAAAAGCGGCACATACCACATGTCCGCCGCCGGGAAAACCAGCTGGTACGACTTTGCCAAAGCCATATTCGACCTGTCACCGCAGAAACACGATTTCAAGCTGAAGACGGTGAATGCCATCCCCACCACCGCGTATCCGACGCCCGCCACACGCCCGCATTTTTCGGTATTGTCGAACGCCCTGCTGTCAGACACCTTCGGTGTGGCGCTCCCCCCATGGGAGGAACAACTCAAACTGGCTCTAGAAGGGTAGAGGGTAAAACTTTTACCCTACACCCCCATCCCTTTCAAGGTGGACAAATTGGTAGTCAGTGGACCCACTGTGTGAGCATGTAGTGCGAAAAATGGATTAGCGAAGTTTG
>JAFGXQ010000223.1 GCA_016936575.1 Deltaproteobacteria bacterium | reverse complement strand
TCAAGCCGTACTCCGTTGTCAGCGATACCCATATCTCCGCACGCTGTACCGAATCCACCCCCAAATCCGCCTCCAGGTCCAATTCATCTTCAAGCATGTCCGCCGGGTAACCCGTGGTAGTAACCAGCTTCTCACGCAACCGCTCTTTCCATACGTTTATGTCTCCGCCGCCGCTCGGTGCTGCCGCTGCGGGTGCCGCTGCGGGTGTTGGGGGAACGGCAACTGTTTTCAAAGAAGCTGCAGCCATCGCGGGTGCAGATATTGCGCGCCTGACCGGGGAGGTCACGGCACCGCTCAAGCTGCCGTGATATCGATTGTACACTTCCTGCAACAGCGAAAGCACAGCCGGCTCGTTGCTTTCCATATACTCAAGAAAGTCCGGTGAAAACATACCGGGAACATCTGCACGTTCCGCAGCGGATACCATATGCCCCGTGGCAATTAAAAACGCACGCGCCCGACGGAACATCTCGACATCTCCGATTTTCGGGTGCAACGACGGAACCGCGCGATATTCCCTGCCCGCCAGAATCGCATCAATCATTTTCGTCATGGCCCAACGCGGCCCCACTTCCAGATAATGCTTCACGCCTTCCCCGAATAGTCGGTTGATTTCACGCGGCAAATCCAATTGGGTCACCAACTGATTCGACAAATGAGTCGCTAGATAATCCGCGCTGAAATTTTCAGCATCAATATATTCACCGGTTACCGTGGACAAGATTGGAATGGTCGGTGTGTTGCAAGGTATCTTCTTCAACCATTTTTTGAACGGCTCTCTGGCCGGTTCCATATATTTGGAGTGAAACGCGCTTCCGATGGGAAGCAATTGCGCCTCCACGCCGAAAGACTCCGCCAGCTCGACACAACGTTTCACATCTTCTTTCACACCGCCGAAAATAAAGCGCCCCGGTGCATTCACGTTGGTGCACAATACATTCTCGCCACCCACCTTCAACAACGCATCCCGTTGTTCGTCGGAGCACACCACACTCGCCATTCCCAATGCCGGGCCACCAGCGTCGCGAACAATCTCGCCGGCTTTAATGCGCCCAACCACCGCTTTGTAACCGTCCTTCACCGTCCACGCGCCGGCAATGGCAAGTGCCGAAATTTCACCGAAGCTGTGACCAATCATCACATCCGGCACAATTCCTTTTGAAATCAACAATTTCGCCAGGGCAACCTCAATCGCGTACAGCGAGGTCTGGGCGCCGACGAGGGTTCCCAGATTCTTCTTTATTTGCTCATCTTCCTCATCGCCATATATGTGGCCGAGCAAATCAAAATTGAACTCCTCCATCGCCGCCTGATGCACCGTATCGACCACATCTCTGAACAACGGCTCTGTGTCGTACAGGAACTTGCCCATCGAAATGTAATGTACGCCCTGTCCGGGCAGGCAGAACGCCAATTGACTATCATTCTGACTGACGCTCGATACATACACACCCTGGGATTCCATCGGCTTCAACGAATTTCCGCCGTCAAGCATCTTTAAAATGTTCTTCAACTTGCTTCGTAAAACATCCTGAGAATCAAATGTAACCGTCATCCGCTCATTTACTTCAGAACCTTCGGAGATGACATTGGGAATGACATCCTGCTGAACCGCGCGCTCAATTGCCCCTCTGAAATCCTGTTTCGATTCCGCCAGACAGATAAATACATCTTCGGTTCCCTGGTCTGTCGCTCGTGTCATGGGGCGATTCGCAAATGCGACCCCTTTGCTCTTATTACTGGTGATGTTCATGCTTGAGTCCTCCAAGTCCCCTCCGGTCAAAACTGCAAAATAATTGGCTCCTCCCAGTCCCAAAGTGCTTACCGCACCTGCCTTGCAACTGTCCGACAGAGCCTGTGTCTTTTTTACTGGTGAAACGAGATCCGCAATGGGCACAATCTCTTTTCGAACTTCGCTTAAATTTCGAATCCCTGGTACCACCCGATTTCGAAGCGACAGTAGTACGCTTAGCGCTGAAGCGGGCGCGCTGCCGCCATACAGGTGACCCACGTGAGATTTTATCGCGGTGATATGCACAGGATTACCGGTGGATCCGTTGGGACGCAGCACCGCCGCCAGAGAGCTGGCTTCCACAATATCAGACAATTTATTGGCCGAGCCGTGTGTTTCGGAAAGACCGACGTCTTCCGGTCTGATATTTGTCTGCCGCATTCCATTGCGAATGGCGCGTTCCAACGATTGTTGGGTGGGTGCAACCATTGAACGGCTATCGGCCTCAGAAGACCCGCCCACCGCGTGAAAAACGCCGAAAATATCATCGGCATCACGTTTGGCGTCCTGATATCGCTTCACTAAGAACAGCACCGCGCCCTCACCGATCAGGTACCCTCTCCCCTGCTCATCGAACGGGCGGGAAACCTCTTGCGCCACCGCGCCGAGCGCGCAAACCCCCGAGGTGAAGGTATCACTGAACTGACGGTTCAATCCGCCGGTAATCATCATATCCACGTTGCCGAACATCAGCTGATACATCGCGGGCACTAAAGCGGCCATGCCGGAAGAACACGCGGAATCCACTGTGAAATTCGGTCCTCTGCAGTTCAATTTGTTGGCCACACGCCCGGCGGTGATATTTGTCATCCAGCCCGGCAGCGTATGCTCTGTCACCGGTGGAAACTTTGCGCGAATGGCTGCTTTTGCGGCTTGACAGGCTTCGTCGAGTACTTCGGCATCAATCTCTTTCGACACTTCGGTGCAATGTATGGCGTCGACGTACTCATCGGACAGCATGGGATGAAAAATAGTGGGAAAATAATCATCGTGCATCGACCCGAGACTCACCCCGATATTTTTATAGGCTTTGTAATCCAGTCCGTATTCTTGAAGCAGGCGATCGCTGGTATCCAGGGCCAATAGCTGTGTCGGCGAAATCTGTGACACCGCTTTGGGGAAAATTTTATGTTTCAACAGGTTTTGGTCATACTCGTCGAGTTCAGACACAACGTACGTATTGATTTTCTCGTTGTCGGGCCCTCTGTTGAAATGATTTTCCCAACCGAATTTTTCCGGGTCGGTCACTTTGGTGAACGTGTCTCTGCCCTGAGTAATGTTCTCCCAGAACGCTTCGGGGCTGTCCGCTTTCGCGGTACGACATGCCACCCCCACAATGGCCATTCTTCGATCGCGAATACTGCGGGGGGCAGGCATATTATATGAATCGCCCTGCTCCAGAATCATGTGATAATTCACACCGCCGAATCCCGAAGAGGTGATTGCGCCGACCCGAAATCCGTCGGAGTTCGGCTTCCACTTCGACAACTTGGTTGGAACCTCCAACAGCGGCGTAACCTTGGTGGCAAGCGGGGTCAGTTTGGTGAACCGCGGCATATGAGGAAACGTCGCGTTTTCCATTGCCAGAACCGTCTTAATCATTCCGACGACGCCGGCCGCAGCCTTTAAGTGACCGATTTGCTGTTTCACGCTGCCGAGCTTGATAGGTGTCTGATTGGTGCGATCCCCATACACGGTGGAAATTGCGTCGTATTCATTGGCGTCTCCCACCACCGTAGATGTGGCGTGCGCCTCGATAAATTGCACCTCATTTTTGCTGGTAGAAGAAACTTTCAGCGCGTTTTCCAACGCTTCTGCTCGCCCCTCTACCGCCGGTGCATAGATGGCCTGCCCCGCGCCGTCACTGGAACTTCCGATACCACGAATGACCGCGCGGATACGATCGCCGTCATTCAGTGCATCTTCCAGTCGCTTCAACACAACAATCGCCACGCCCTCTCCGATTACCAGTCCATCCGCAGTATGATCGAACGGGTTGGACATTCCCTTGCTGCTGAGGCCGTTCACCGAGCTGAAACCCACATAAATCGGGGGATTTGTGCCCAAATCCGTTCCGCCGGCAACGGCGATTCTGGCGTCTCCCGCCATCAGCGCCTGACATGCGGTATCTATCGCGACGAAAGACGAAGCGCACGCGCCGTCAACGGTCATATTCATTCCCCGAAGTCCGAAGATCTGGGCCACCCGGTTAGAGAGAGACGAAGGAATCGCACCGACCGCGGCGACAGAGGAATTCCAGATGTGCCCGCGTTCATCGAGTTCACGGGTCAATTGATCGTACAAACGGTTGTAGGTGTCGTCATCAATACCGTGTCGATCTAGAACCGGCTTCATGTATTTGAGAAAAGAATGCCGTTTTAAAAAAGCAGCGGAGTGAGCAAATCCATCCACCCCGCTGGCCCCGATAATGGTGATACCCTCTGTAAGCGAATCATCCCGAAACGGAATTCCCGCATCCTGCAGCGCTTCTTCGGTGGCGACCACGGTCATCAACTGTGCCGGGTCGATTCCCCGCAGATTGGCAGGCGGCATTTTGTATTTCAGCGCGGGAAATTCAAAATTGTCGATAAAAGCACCAACCATGGTGTATGATTTTTCCGGGTCGGACCTATCTTTGGAATAGAAGTTTTTCAGGCGCCATAAAGACTCCGGCATATCTTTAAAATATGGGTCCCCACTAAGGATATTTTCCCAATATTCTTTCACATTATTTGCATTGGGAACCACACACCCCATTCCAACAACTGCGATGTCATAACGACTCATAAAAATTCTCCACAATTCGTTCTCGCCCGAATCTGCTCCCGGGCATCATTCCAGCAGTAGAAATCTGCACGTTTTTCGCGTTTGTCTGTAATCCCCAGAAACGACATTCCGGCATTCTTCGCACATTCCCCGTCCCGATCGGCGCGATCCCCCACCACCAGCACCTGATTCGGAGACAGATTCCATTGCGCGGCAACCTCCAAAAAGGGCTTGGGAGCCGGCTTCAATACACCGAATTCCTCTGAACATCGAAGGGTATCGAATAATTGCGTTGGAATTTGAAGCGCCTCGAGCCTGGATGAGACCCAATCAAAATCCGATATTACCGCAAGTTTAATATTCTTTTGGTTGAGACAATTGAGCAGCGATACCAATCCACTGCGTGCCGAGGTACCGCGGGCCAGCAACCGAATGAACGCGGCACGAAACGCCCCCTGAAACCACTGCTCCGCCTGAACGGCAGTTTTACCGGTCTTTGAAGCCAACTCATCGTACATCGCGCGAAGCAACTGGTCCTGGTTCTCGTAGGCATTTCGCCGAACAAACGCCCGAGCCGCAAACAGATTTCTTAAAAATCCGATTGTTCCCATCAAGAGAAACGTCATTTTCATTTTCATGAATCTCATTGAATAGAGGGTGCCGTCCAAATCGAAAATAATGCCCTGTATATCCTGTTCAACCAAGTTGAATATCCTTAAATAAAAAAATACGTACGTTATTTTTTCGCCCGTGAATCTGTCACATTCTAAAAAAAATTTCAAACAGTAAAAAAACGACTCATTTACTGCCATTTTGCCGTTTGCGACCAGTCAAATTCGCGCCATTAACGACAAATGACAGCTTGACGAAATAGGGTCTTTACCATTACAGGAGACATACTCGAAGAGATAAAGTTATTTTTATGCACTTTTTTCTTCGACACAGCGAAAACCCGACAGCAACGCTGCTCATACATTGGATGCTGATAAAAAATGCTTCGCAAAACAGAACAACTAGCCGAAAAACTGGCCCGAGCACAATTGAAGCACCCACTTCGCTTCTTGGTTTGTTGCGCAATTATCACTGTTATTACCAGTATTTATGCGACAGGTCTCACATTTGACTCCAGTTATGAAGCGCTTCTTCCCGTTGGTGCGAAAGAAATAGAAAACGTAGACGCAGTACGCGAGCAGACCGGCGGTACCCGACAGCTGGTCATTGCAATAAAGGGAAAATCCCCTGACGCTCGCATCGATTTTGCTCGTAAAATTGCACCAAAGCTGGAAAAACTCGCCCATGTCCGTTGTGTGGACTACGAATTTCCCGTCGATTTCTTCAGAGAGCGCGCCCTTTGGCTTGCGAATCTCGATACGCTGGACAAATTGATTCCCGCGATAGAAGACGCAGTGAATATTGCGAAGTCTCAGGCCAATCCGCTGGCGCTTCATTTGGATGAAGCCGCCGAAAAAAAAGAACTGGAGGCGGCCTGGAAAAAAGTAGAGAAAATATCGAAATCAGAAGGCGAGCTGCCGTTTAATGAAATTCTGCACAGCAAAGATAATCGGTATACGTTCCTGATTCTGGTTCCGACCATCAAGTTCACAGATATGGAACTGGCGCGCGAATTATTGGCCAGCATTAAAAACACCGTCAGCGCGGCCAATCCATCTGCTCAACACGTAAGCGTCCAATACGCAGGTGCGCTGGAAGTATTGGCGGAGCAGCACGTGATCATGCGCAAAGACATGGTCACTGCCTCTGTTCTTGCAGCGGTGTTCGGAATCCTCATCGTTGTGGGATTCACCCGAAAGATACTGGCCCCCGTCGTGGTATCCGCCGCGCTGCTGGCGGGAATCGTATGGACCTTCGCCATGGCGCGGGTCTATGTAGGGCACGTGAATATCATTACCGGTTTTCTGGCGGCGGTGCTCATCGGCCTGGGCATCGACTTCGGCATCCATTTATTTGTTCGCTACATTCAAGAATTTCAAAACGGCAAACAGAGTAGAGAGGAGGCTTTTGTCAATTTTGTGAAAGGTACCGCCGCCCCGGCGCTGACGGCCGCACTCACCACTGCCGGCGTGTTTTTCTCATTTTCAGTGGCGAAATTTCGCGGTTTTTCAGAATTCGGACTCATCGCAGGTACCGGGGTGATGTTCACGCTGGCCAGCAGCTTTCTGATTCTTCCGGCGTTGTTGCTCATTGTATATCGAAACACCCAACCGGGTGACATTCCCGTATCGAAAAAAAGCAAAAATTCCAAAAATCGCACAATTCCAATGCCCTTTGCCACCGGCACCATACTGCTGCTGTTGGCGCTTTCCATATATGGCGGCTTCAATATTCAGCATATTCCCTTTAAAAACGATTTTCGGCAGCTTCGCGGCTATTCTGAAGCCACCGAGTTTTTCGACTATGTAAATGAAAACCTTGGTGCCGGATTCAATCCAGCGGTATTTGTTGTAAATTCCATTCAAGATGCCGCCACCACAGAAGATATTCTTACGGCCGCGATTCACCGCAAAGGTGTTCCCGCCGGTGCACAGGTTGATAAAGTACTTTCTGTGAATGCGGTGCTCCCGAAAGAAGTGGACGAACACCAGAAACGAATCCGCCGTCTGCACGATATTCTCTGGGCGCCTGCACTTGACAGAGCCGCCGACAAACAAACCGATCAGGGCCGGAAGCTCCGAGATGCGCGTACCATGGTGAACATGAAACCATGGAAAGTAGAAGACATACCCGAAACGTTCCGCCGACGATTTCTCACCGTCGACCGCGAGCATCCCCGGTACATCGTATATACGTGGTCGAAAGGCCCCCACGATGCGGACTATATTGCCGCCCAGTGGGAAAAGCAGCTTGGAGAGATTTCGGAACAGCTGACCGCAGCTGGTGTGAAGCACGATAAAGCCGATGAAACGCTGATTATTTCATGGGTCTACCGTGTGGTGAAGGCCGACGGCACCCCTCTGCTGATCCTGGCCGCCGGTGTGGTATTGTTCTTGTTAATTGTGGATTTCAGAAATGCCAAAGATGTGATTCTTCTCATGATTCCGCTGGCGATCGGCATGCTGTCATTTGCGGCGTTGCTTCGTATTCTGCGCATTGATTTCAACATGTTCAATATGGTGGTCATTCCCAGTGTAATCGGCATCGGCATCGACAACGCAGTGCACATTCTGCACCGCTACAAGAAAGAGGGCCCCGGCAGTGTTGTATTCGTACTCAAGCATACCGGCGCCGCTGCCCTCCTCGCTTCGGTCACCACTGCGGTGGGTTTCGGCGCCAGCGTTGTGGCGCACAACCTGGGTCTTCAATCCCTGGGATACACGGCCATGCTGGGCATCGGCATCACCTTTATCGCCGCAGTGTTCCTGCTTCCCTGCATTCTAAGCGCTCTTGAACGTTTTCGGAAAATCGAATAAGCCGTTTCGTCACCTTATTCTCTCCACTTCCGCCTCCACTTCCGCTTCCACTTCCACTTCTGCTTACGCCGAAATTGCAAATTGGAATGTCACATTTTTCATATTTGAAACGCTTGGATTACTACAGCTAGAACACCCAATTATGTCAACTTCCGCAAACCCGCAAAGTTCGTGATTTTCCAGAATCTCAACACTCTGAACACAACTTGGCACGGAGGTTGCTCAGGCATACGTGCGGAACGGCAAACGCCTTGAAATTGGAGGGCATCTGGAATGATAACTGCGACTCACAGTCACGCGAAACCGAAAGTTCTGATTGTCAACGACAACGCCACTGAACTGGGCTCTCTTCTCGCCGGTCTTGAAGCCGAAGGGTTTCAAGTGTCCGGAACGACAGATGCACATGCTGCGGTTGAACTTCTTTCTCAAACGATGTTTCACGTTGTACTTATCGACTTAATGATTCCCGATCTGAACGGCTTACAGCTTGCACGAAAAATTCGACAACAGTTCCCTCATACAACCACAATGCTTATGTCTGATTACCTTTTATCGCCTGTACAACTTGCTAAAGCGGATACCGGAGCGATTGGTTTTGTACCGAAGCCCTTCCATTTCAAGGAGATTGCCGGTTTTGTAAAAGAAAAGTTAAAAAATGCAACCACCAAGAGTGAACTATCTCCAGCACTGACTGCGTCTCAAGTTCCGATTGATATTCTTTCTGTCAGATACACCTGTTAACTACTGTTCCTGTACGTAAAGCGGATTCTCATGCACGATTTCAAACGACAACTTCAAGCTCCAGCGGTTACACTCAAGCGACAGTTCATGTTCCTGTACAAGCGCATGCTCATTCAGAAATTCCTGTTCCAGCTCCGACTCTAGTTCTTTTTATTCCATCTGCACTCGAGCTCAAACTCAAGCGAATCTTCCAGTTGAACTCACTCTTGACTATCCCCCTCTCTTCTCGGGAGGGGGATTTTTTTTTTGGAAAACATTTACCCTGCGATTCCCAACCAGTCGCGAAACAGAAACAGCAACCTTCCGATGAGCAGATAAATGCGGGAGAGAATTACGTAACTAAAAGAGGCGCCGAAGCCGAGCATGAGAATCCAGGTTCCGGTGGTGGATACCCCCTTGATGAATCCATGTTGCTCTCTGGAAAAGAAAAAATAAAACAACGCCGCGCTGGTACCCAGAATCAACACCAGATTTCCGAAAATTTCAACGGGCGTACCGGTCAGAGGCGCAGAGATGGTTCCTGCAATTTGCGCCAATACGCCGGCATCCATATGCGTGGGAATCGACAATCCCAAATCGATAGACAACCAGAACGCCAGCGCGAGACGATACATATCTTTTGTTCTCTCTGTATACTTGCATGCCCAGAGAAAACATATCCCCACCGGAACCCACAGATGCGCGTCCTTGCCGAAACCATTTTGGGAAAGTGGTAATATAAGCTCGGGATAAAACACATTGTTCCAGTAAATGCAAAACATGTATCCGGCGCTGAGCCCCACAACCAAATGCTCGCACACTGCGAAAAAAACGTTGTCTTTATAAAGAAATGAAAACACACCGAGGGTTAATATCGCGGCAATCCATACATACGGATCAGTACTCATTGCTTTTTCTCTCTTCCCCAAAAGAACGCGATATTGCCGAGGGCGATAAACCCGAGAATCGTGAACAGCGCAAGCGACTGCGACCCCAACCCCGTTGTCGCATCCCCAAGTGACTTGAGAACCCCTTTTTCATACAGCAACGCTTCATACTCCGCCGCACCGCGACCGCCCGCAAGCAATCCCTTTAGTTGCCCGGTTTGGAGGTACGGAAAATACTCGGTTGCCCCGACCGCAGTCGTTCCCGCCAGAAAATCAAACTGATGCGGAGTAACGCTGTATTGAATCCAGAATCGGGGAAACGCATTTGAGGCAATATTGATGACCGCACTTACATCTTTCAGACTCTTCACATTTTTCATCAGCGGCAGCTCGGTTATGGGCGTGCCTCGATCATCGGCATGAAAAAACGAATCAATCGATGTGCCCAACCCGTACATGGTATACGCATAGGCGGACGCGTAGCCGAGAAAAACGTAGTCCTTGCCGTATTCTAAATGATACTCTGCCTCCATCTGTGCCAGATAATTGCGAAGTGGAGATGCAGACTCTGTCATAAACGTAATGAACACCGCTTTTTGACCGCTCTGAAAAACACGGTGCAGCACTGCCAATAACATGGGTTCCATTTCAGCCATGGTCTGCGGGCCGAAATCCACATCGATTAGAATCGGCTTATCAACCCGCAAAGCCTTCTGTAGTGCATCATCAAACCGAATCGTTTCGGTCTTCGGGCTTGAAACAAATGAAATCGGCACAAAAAAAGGAATCGCCACCGCGATAAAAATCGCGGCGAATACGTATCGTCTGTCAAGATATACAGAATTGATAACCCATTGCCTGATGCGCTTCATCGGCCCTCCCGCTCCAACAGGGTTTTGTCAATTCCGAAAATTGTTTTCAAGGCAACCGAAATCGCGCCGAGAGAGACACCTATTAGAATTGCCCGTTTGGCAGCGGTATTCGGATATTTTAAAATAAACTCAGATACGTCGGAAATAAGAGGAATGTGCTGCGCAACTACGGGAATCAACGCCAACATTACCAGTGTTGCCGATACCAACAGGACGGTGGCACTGACGGAGCGGGCGCGAAATGCGCGAAATGCGGCTGATCCGACAAAAAATGCCAAAAGAGAAAACATGGTGGCTTCAATTGGTGAAATCAAATATTTGAACCAATCCGAAAAAACAGTTCCGTCCTGTACGCCGAAAACGAATCCCATGAAAATCATCGCCGCCATCGACACAAGTGTGATAATAGAATACCCCCAGCGTCTTTCCTGCCGATACACTTTTCGAATATGCGCTGTGGCAATACCGAGAATCGCCAGCAGAATGATAAACCCGTTCAGCGGTTGCTTCCATTGAAGCAGCAATGCCTTCGGTGTCTGCACAGCCGAATGAGGAATATAATATTGTACCAGCATGAACAGCCCCAACACGGCCATCACCACGTATGGCAAGCGATAGGCGATTTTATCTTTCATAGCCATTCTCCACTTGAAAAACCACGGATGCCGCTACTCAGTGAACCGCCGAATGCATCCACAACCCCCAACGCTTCGAGCAAAGCCGCTGCAATCCCAAGCACAAAAAGAATGAGAATCGCCACTTTAAACCAATCGCTTGCTTTCACAACCGAACGGCTTACCGGGTCGTCTACTACCAACGCCGATGCGGCGAAGATTTCTTCTCCAATCAACACCTTGTCGCAGGTCGTGATAAAGAAGGGCAGCTGTTCCACCGAATCCGTTCCTCCGATTTGAAGCGCGCCCGACGCGGCGCCGGTTTCGGCCAGAATCAGCGATTCCGAATAAAAATGGCCGATAAAAAAATTGGTGGCGCTTTTTTCGCGCTGCATCATCCCGGCAGTAGCCGCCGCGTACGTAAACGACCGACTGGTGAAATACGGCACATCGTCGGGGTTGAAACTAGCGCTCTTTCCTGCACGGGCATACGCCTGACGAACCACTTCCTGGGCAACCGGCCAGGTCAACGGCCCATAATTCGGAACCAATGTACGAGTATGCAAACGAGCGCCTTTTTCAGACACTTTCGACAGAATATTCAAAGATGCCACGGTGACCGGATCAGTCAATGACCCCAACCCCGGTGCATACACCATCGGCTTCCCCATCTCCGCTGCGCGACCGACCGCATCCTCCATCTGCACCAACGCATCAATCGGCCGAATATACAATGATCCGCCCTTTCTCCCCTTCCAGACAAAAAAGAGAAACAATCCGGAAAAAACAACCAGCGCAATCAAATGCGTTGTGCGAGACGCGTCAAACCATTCGTCGCCCACCGGGTTTCCCTGCGCAACGAACGATGCATCAGCGGCCCAGGATGGGCCGACACACAGCCATCCAGTAAAGACAGCAAAAAGAAATATAAATATTCTTAAACGTCGCACAGTACACTTGTACTTGTACCCTGCAATAGAATCAAAAAATCAGCGAAAGATACCGCCCTGTTTTCGTTCAGTTATCATTGTCTTCGCCGGCACATCCTTTCCCAAGCAGAATCAGCCGTTCTCGTCCGTCGAGAGTGACAATCTGACCATCGGTGAGTGCACTTGTGATATGTCGAGCACCGGCGATTGCGACCACATCCGGATTGTGCGCATGAATCTGCTCAATTGAAACAGAAGAAAATTCCTCCAGCACATAGCCGGAAACCAACGGTAAAACAGAAAAGTAGCTTTCATCCATATAACGCGCAACAAGAATGGGGTTGGACACGCCCGCAATTTTCTTCATCGCTTCTGCCGCGTTCTCCGCAGTCACCACCTGCCCGCAGACGGTTTCCCCATACCCTCGCAATCCTTTGCCGACAACATCAGCAAGAATCTGAACACGTATGGTATTCAACATTATCGGCGAATTCACCGGAACGCCGGCAGTGATCACAACTTTATCGAAGGGGTGAAGCAACTGTTTGACAACGGCCTCATCAATCGCATGTGCAATCATTTCATCACTGTTTTTTACCTGCGGCGAAACTATGGGGTATACTCCGTAGCACAGCAACAGACGCCGCTGCACATAGTCAAACGGTGTTACCGCCACAATCGGCTGTTCCGGGCGATATTTGGAAAGCAGTTTCGGTGTGTTTCCGTGCAGCGTCGGTGCGAGAATGGCATCTGCGCCAATGTCTGCGGCGGTCAGAACAGCCGTTTTCGAAATTGTGTCTGCCATCGTGGAAATCTGCTTTTCGCGAATTTCATCACTTACATGACTGAACGAAGATTTTTCGGTTTCCACCGCGATTTGCGACATCATCTGCACTGCCGCAATCGGATACGCGCCGGAAGCAGTTTCACCCGACAGCATCACAGCATCCGTCCCGTCCAGCATGGCGTTGGCCACATCTGCCACTTCGGCTCGGGTCGGCTGAGAATTCCGAATCATGCTGTCAAGCATCTGAGTCGCCGTAATCACCAGTTTCTTTGCGCGATTGCACTTGCGAATGATTTCCTTCTGGATAATAGGAACCCTATAGGAAGGCACCTGTACGCCCAAATCGCCACGAGCTACCATCACACCATCTGAAACACGAATGATTTCATCTACATTGTCGAGTCCTTCCTGGTCTTCAATTTTGGCGATAATCAACGGAAAAGACCGACCGGCTGGTATATTGGCTTCAAGGACTTCCCGAATTTCCTTCACGTCGGATGGTTTTCGTACAAATGACGCGGCAATAAAATCAAACGCATATTCCGCGGCAAAACATAAATCCGCTTTGTCTTGTTCGGTCACTGCCGGAAGAGAGGTTCGCACGCCGATGACATTGACATTCTTCCGCGCACCGAATATTCCTCCGTTTCGAACAACGCAGAAAATTTCATTTTGTTCGACTCGCGTAACCTCCAAGTCGATTACCCCGTCAGCAATCAGAATATGATTTTGAGGCCTGATTTCACTCGGTAGACGTTTGTACGAAATCGAAAATCGTTCGTTGGTTCCGTCGATTTCATCAGTCGTTAAAACAACCGTATCACCGTTTTGCAGAGAAATCGGCTGTTCGTTCAGTAGTGAGCCGGTTCGAATTTCGGGCCCTTTGGTATCAAGTAGTGTCGCAATCGGAATTCCTGTTTCAGCAGACGCGGCAAGCAGTTTTGCATGCATCGCGCGATGAAAATCATGATTGCCGTGCGAAAAATTGAACCTGGCCACATTCATTCCGGCTGCGAGCAATCGAGTTAATACCGACTGTTCTGAAACCGCCGGACCAAGCGTACATACGATTTTTGTTTTGCGTTTCACTATATCACGCCCTCAGTTGATTTTTGATTTACTAACAGATACGCAATAACACAGAATCTGGTAATTCGCAGCAGCAGTTAGGATAGATTTTGTACAGCGCGCTCGAACAACTCTATGGCCAGTTTGGCGCCCTGTTGAATTTCGGAGAATAGCTTGGCACTCCTACGAAGTGAGTTTTTCATCTGAACCTGTTCATCTGCATGCTTATCCTGATGCCGGCCCAAACGAATAACCGTTGCGGCTCGTTGCGTGATTTGATTCAAAATACGTGTTTCGGTCGACAATTTGCCGACCTCTTTTTCTAGTTCAGACAACCGATCCAAGTCCCGTTGCGCCTTACTGATCTGATTACTTTCCAATGCAGAAATCACGCCGGTCGCCAGTTGTTGGCACTTGCGCGCCTTACCTCTCACCGCGCGCATCAGATTCAACTCCGTTTGAATCGCTTCCTTCAACAACGCCGCATCCAGCGGCGAATGGTCGATTTCCAACTGGTCTATCCATTGTTCCAACGGATATGTTTCGGTACAATATTCATGCAACACATCATGAAGCGTCATTTCCGCAAATCCGTGAATGCGGGCCCCCCCTTCTGTCGCATTGATAAGTGTTCTATCTGACGCCCAGGTCTCTGCAACTCCTTCCAACCAACTTCGATATGAGCTGAATACATAATCCGAAAACACTTCACCTTCCCCACCCCATGCATCACACCGAATGGCCTCTATTTCACTCAGGACGTCGCCTTTCTTGTATTCTCTATCTTCCTCCATCGCACCCCAGAAATCAGAATTCTCTTCGGCGACATATACTTCCAAATGACCCGTATTCTCATTGTACCGAGTGGCAGCGGCGGCGCTGAAAGCTCCCTTGGCATGAATCTCGAATCCCGTAAACGCCAGATCCATTCCAACCGCGACAATCGGATTGCACCCTATTTTATGTAGAATGGAAAACCCAACCAGCGCCACGCTGCCCCCCACCGGGACCGAATCAATTTGACCGAATGCACGGTTCAACCAATCATGTAACGGCGAAGGACGGGTGAATACTGTAAACGTATGTTTCAAAGGCAGTGAAAAATTCGATGGATTTGAATATGCCGTCGCGACGATACTCATCTCATGAAGGCGCTCCAGCCCTCCAAATTGATACCGGTGATCATTGGACTCAATCACAACAGACAAATCGGGAACAATTCCCGCAGATTCCAACGTGCGCAGCGCAGTCGTTGCGGCGATAATAAGCGCACGTCCTTGTGCCGCTCGAAGTTGTTCGATATTTTTAGTCAACGATGGCCCGGCACCGACAAAAATTCCAGGAACCCCCCGGCACTTATTTTTCAATCTCAATATATTGGGCGCCTCAATTACTTTTCTCAGATTGGTAACTTCGTACTCCGCCCAGGTTGCGCCCTTCGCCAATGTATTCTGACGAATAATCACATTGTGGACGGTCTGCTGTACCGAGAAATGAAATCGTTTGAATGCATCGGGAAACGTTGTGCGATAAAACGAATGTGATGCGGCGACAATGCGACGATCAGTCGGCTCAATAATGCGATCAACCAATTCCATCAGCACGCCGTAGTTATTAACAAGATATGTGTTTTCAAAATGCAACGGTCGCATCGCCAATACCGTGTGCATAATGTCCAGACTGGGTTCAAATATAATCAGCGGCGCGTCAAATCGTTTTTTCATGAACTCCGCATGAATCCCGATACCCAAACCAAAAAAAACTGCCAGGTCCTGTTCGGTATCTCCTTTCAATCGCTGAACTTCGGCGGCAGCGGTAACCACGGGCTGGTCTGGATGGTACATCTCCACCCCGTTGTATGACATACTGAATTTTCCCCCACCGAGCATTGTAATCTGAACAGGCATTGAAGGAGTATAATTGACCAGTTTTTCCTTCAGTTCATCAGTTATGATAAATTGTGACAAATTGTAGTTCAATGTATCCATGGTGAATTTTCCGTCGTGTGCTTCTTGTCCAGTAAAAATGTACCGTAATTCGCCACCACTGCAAGTATCGCGCAACCACTTAATTTTATTTTCGGTTCACCGTATATATCACTGTCACTATAGAAATTTTGAGCCGTTATTGGTCTGACGTGGATAAAAACTCGCAAAATAAAGAAACAGCTACCCAACCGGATACCGCCGCTGAATCGAAGTTCATCGGTGAACGAGAACTGTTTTCCTGGAAATCAGACCCTCTGTTGCGCAAGGTCGGCTCACTTCTCACCCGGCAACGCAACGCCGTATTGTCGTTGGATTTCTTTGACACATTGGTGTGTCGCTTGTCGAATCACCCCGCCGATGTATTCACCGTATTGGCAAGTAAACTAAGTGCGCAGGAATGTCTTTGTGCACCATTTTCCCCAACAGCATTCCGAGAAATCAGAAAAGCGGCAGAAGCCAAAGCCCGCCAGAAAGCGTTTTGGCGAATCGGAACGACAGAAGTTTCTATCAGGGATATATACGAAGAACTGCACCCTGAGGTGGTTACCGATATTGCTAAAGCGATTGCAACGGAAATCGAAACCGAAATCGATTTTTGTTTTATCAATCCTCAGGTGGAGAGCCTTCTGCATTACGCTGTTTCACTGGGACACCGGGTTTGCATTCTGTCAGATATGTATCTGTCGTCATCGGATTTACGCCGAATTGCCCAGGGCTGCGGGATGGACACGTCACAAATCAGCCTGATTGCCACATCGAGCGAACACGGAAAAGGTAAAACCAGCGGCTACCTGTATCAATACGCCATGGCGCAACTTCAAATTTCGAGGAATCAGTTCTTCCATTTGGGTGACAATGAAGACGCTGATGTAATCGGTGCCCAAAAAAGCGACGTACAGGGGTTTCACTACGCGCCATCAGACGACACCGTCAGCCGCATCTTTCTAGAAGAAAGCCGATTCTATCAAGGGTCCCGGTTTCCATTAGGGCATAACGCAATTCGTACGCTTGCCATACAGTCCGACGCGGTGCATTCCTGCCCACATACCTACGCCGGGTGCTTCACGCTTGGACCGCTGCTGACCCATTGGTCGGACTGGTGCGTCGATGAATTACACCGCAAAGGAATCAAACAGGTATTTGCACTGATGCGGGAAGGCCGATTGTTGGCAACAATGCTGAGAAACAGCGCCCGCGCCATGAACATTGAACTGAATGTCGAGGAACTGTTTGTGTCCAGGCAATCCACTCATCTGGCTTCTGTCGGCGCCGCCACCTCGGACACGATTGCCGACCGAATTTATGCCAGAACCGTCGGCGAAATATTTGCCGGGTTCGGTATGAATGCAGAATCGCTCGGATTCCCGAAACAAACCGCAAACCGTCCGGTGCAGTCGGTGGAGATGCTACAGACACTGGTGAAATTTTTCAGTTCCGGACAACTGAAAGCGCAGGTGGAACAAAATAGTGCTGTCGCTCGTCGCGCGTTCATGGACTATTTTCTGCCGAAGTTGACCGAAAAACGAATCGCACTGGTAGACCTGGGTTGGGCGGCAACCATTCAACGGAATATCACCCGCATACTGGAAATAGAAGGTGTGCAGGTGGAATGTCATGGTCTATATTTGTCAACCTCTTCAGCGGCTGCGCATGTGTTGAAGCAGCGCACACAGGTTCAAGGATATCTGAGTGATTTCGGGGATCAACCGCTGCTTACAGATACTTTAACACGCTCTCCTGAAATTATCGAACAAACGGTCAGCGCGCCGCTGGGTTCCACTCTCTCATATGAAAAAATAAACGGGGTAATGACCCCGGTACTCGAAACGGTTCAGGTCAGCGATGAAGAACAGCAGAATCGAACAGCGGTTCAACATGGAATTCTTCGATATCAGAAAACATGGCTGCATATTGCCACGCGTAAGCAGTTGTTCTCGTCAGAACACAAATCGGCTTCAATGTATCAGCTCGGCAAAGATAATCTGCGCTGTTGCTCCCGCTCCCTCATTCACCGTCTGATTGGGTACCCAACCAAGGAAGAAGCGCACACGTTGGGCGGTTTTCACCACGATGACGGTCTTCACACAAACAGCATGCATCCTGTCGCCGCCGCCTCTAAGCGCGCTATCCTCGAAAGATTCGGATATGGGGAGATGATGAAATCTCCCAAAGCCTATTGGCCCCAGGGCGTGCTCGCTCTCAGTGATGCGACGGCTATCCGACATTTGGCAGTCGGAACACAGTTTCATCAAAGTATCAAAGATTTGGGAAAAATTCACTCGGTCGAAACATTGTACAAACGACACCTGTCTTTAACGAGCGATGACATTACAGATATTCGCATCGATGCCGATGACTGGCTCTATTATTCCATTTATATCCGTTGCCCGAAGTGCGGAAACGACTACCAAACGAAAACCACCGGTACGTACACGGTAATAGTGCCTGTGGGATGCCCCCACTGCGAAGAGGTTTACAATCTGACCTATTCTGCTGTTCAGGAATTTTTTCAACGCAATCACCCCCAGTTGCTCGATGCAAACATCACATCTCTGGAAAAAGCCGTGAACACACTGCGGGAGGAACTGAATTTGTCGAACAGCGGTCATCCCGATCTTCCAGTGCTGGCAACCATCAGTAACGCCTATACCGCAAATTCAATTTCGAAAACGGTTGTGGAAATGATGACAAAACAGAGGGAGAAAAAATGAGACCGACGCTGTTTCTGCCAATGAAGAACTTTTTTCCCTCGAGACATCGTACGTTCATCGAAACACTTCACGCGCACTTTTCGCTGGTCGTTCACGAAGGGGAAGCGTGGTCATTTCAGGGCGGCGACGTCTCTGACACTAGATTTCTCAACCGACAAATCGGAAATGTCGATCGTCTCAACGAATTTGAACTCCACTGGAATCAGTATATGCAATATGTCACCACCCAATTGACAAGCATTTCGGGGTCGCCTCCTTCCGCCGAAATTCTGGATGCCCATTTTCAAGCGGCGAAACCGGTTGTCACAGAAAGCCTGAAATGCAGTTTATTGCTGGGAGAGCTCGTAAAAGAAAAAAAAATCGCTGCAGTCGTAACCGGGGCGGATTATACTCAATACGCGAGGCCTTTTGTGTATATGGCGGCGCAGCTGAATATACCGACAGTACATATCGAACACGGGTTGTTCGCGTTGGAACCGTATCCCGAGATTTTCAGGCACGAACCGCCTTCGCTGCCGTTCGCAAGCAATTATGTTATTCTGGATAATGCACTGGAGACAAATATCTTCAGCCGATATCCACGACAGTCTTCTGTCAGGGAACTTCTTCCACTCGGATGTCCAATCGATAATTCAGTATCGGGAAGCCCCATGAGCATGTCCTCCGGAAAAAGAAAGCTTCATATATCGCCTGAAAAAAAATGTGTCACATTGGTGATGAGTTGGAACGAACCCAAAACCCCCGGCGCGCCGGTCCTGTATCAGGCAGACGAAGTTGAATTTGTCGAAATGATTTTTCGTTCGATGTTGCAGGCAAAACACCGCAAAGACATACACATCATAATTAAGTTTCATCCCGCGGTGCGCGATTTTCAGGAAAGTCACGGCATGCGGTTGTTCTATTCGAATCTGGCATCCGAGTATGGTTTATCACATGATGTCTCGATTGTTACGGAGAACCTGGAAGAAACCATCGCATCCAGCAATCTGGTTGTGTCATGGCGACGAAGTTCGGTACTCTGGGATGCGATTATGCAGAATACCCCGGTCGCACTCGCTCTACCGGCACGGCAGCGCGAGATATATGTGGATGATGACTGGTCTTCACATTCTGCGGTGTCGTCGGCCGGTCTATCTGCGTATATTCGGAATCAACAGGAGGCAGTTGAAATTTTCGACAGGATGTTCGAACCGACAGAACAATACGCCTTTGAACAGCGCGTCGCTGAATTCAAAGAAAAATGGAATATTTTCCACCGTACCGCATCAGAAAAATCAGCGGCCATTGCACAATGGCTCACAGGGCTCATCCGCGACGACGACACTTCCGTATATTGACACAACATCGCGCAAAGATTACGTATTGAGCATGAAAAAATCATTTAAAACATTTCTTCACATTTTATGGCCATTGGCGTTGTTCCTATCCGGTTGCATTCCAAGTCAGGCGACGAAAACCACCCGCCCCAAAGTGGATACAACGCCCTGGCAGGAAAAAACGGTACAAAACACAACATCAGGAAATCGTTTCAGCTACATGGTTCTTCCCGGGCCATCCGAAGACGCACCTGTGGCGGTGTTGCTCCACGGTGGCATCTTCGATAACCGCATTTGGCTGTACTGCAGTGATTTGGCAAAAAAATATACCGTTTACGCCCCCCAATACCCCGATAATCACCTCGCGTATACAGGTCACGTCAGCGACTGGGGAAAAGTGGTGAAAGACTTCATTGATGCGGTGCACGTTTCTCCCGACCTGATGGTCGGCGTATCAAACGGTGCCTACGGGGCCATCGAATATTTACTGCAAAACGACACCGACGTTACCGGTCTGGTACTTATATCGACCGTTATGCTCAGCTCCAGTGAAGATGAAATCAAAAAACGCACACGCATGGGACGTTTTGCCATGCGTCTATCGCCGGGGCGACTACAAGGGCTCATTGAAAAACGCGCCACAGGTACCGACTATGGAGACACACCGGGAAACATCTCTCAATCTGACATCTTTTATGTGCGTCCCTATCCATACTATTATCAGGTGTTTCGCGTGCCGGTTACCCAGGGCGGCAAAAAACAGAATACTCAAAAAATTAAAATTCCGGTTCTGGTACTGCATGGCGAAGACGACGAAGTCATGCCCCTTTGGGCGGCCAAGCTCACCACCGACGTATTTCCTAACGCGAAGATGATAGAATTCCCCGGTCAGGGGCACGACATGACGTTCAGCATCGGTCCGCGCATTGCAGATGAAATTCTGAAATTCTTCAAATAATGCGTGCACCATCCCCCCTGCACCTGCCCATGTGGCCGGAAGAGATGAAACAGAGAGGATGGTCTTCTCTCGATATTCTACTCATCAGCGGCGACGACTATTTCGATAGTCCGACCCACGGCATCGCGCTTATCGGCAGAGTGCTGGAATCCGCGGGGTATCGCGTGGGAATCATCGCACGCCCGGATTGGAAAAACCCGAGCTCGTTATTGCGACTGGGCGTACCCAATCTATTTGTGGGGATCAGCGCCGGCGCCGTAGACTCCACACTCAACAATTATACCGCCGACTTGGCGCCCCGAAAAGAAGACGCCTACGCCGCCAAGGGCAGCAACCCACGACCCAACTTCGCCACGGCGGTATATTGCGGCGCGGCAAAATCTGCTTTTTCAAACACGCCGATTGTTCTTGGCGGCGTGGAAGCCAGTACGCGGCGATTCGCATATTTTGATTACCTGGGAAAGAAAATTCGCAGGTCTGTACTGGTTGACACGCGAGCGGATATTCTGGTGCACGGCAACGGAGAGCTGACCGCGCTTGAAATCGCACGGCGGCTGTCACAAAACAAAACGCTTGAGGACATACCGGGAACCGCCCTCCTCAGTAAAGACAAGCCCAATGGAGAATTGTGCGAACTTCCGGGGTTTGATGAGATTCAATCCGACCCGTCGTTGCTGATTCGTCAGACATCTCTCCTGGAACGAAACCTGGGTCCATTTAAACAAACAACCTTTATTCAGCGTTACCAGGAAGGATATGTCATCACGCATTCCCCGTCCGTACAGACAAGTGATCAATTGGATCGCTTTCATGAACTGCCCTTTCTGCGTACTCCTCACCCATCGTATCAAAATGATATTCCAGCGTCTGTTCCAGTGCGCTGGTCGGTCATTGCACAACGCGGTTGCCCGGGCGGATGCAGTTTCTGCGCATTGGCGTATCATCAGGGAC
Organism: Deltaproteobacteria bacterium; assembly: GCA_016936575.1. Classification (GTDB taxonomy): domain Bacteria; phylum Myxococcota_A; class Polyangia; order JAAYKL01; family JAAYKL01; genus JAFGXQ01. The sequence goes on along the minus strand of JAFGXQ010000223.1, from coordinate 22,445 downwards.
GCCGCGTGATCAGCCGAAGTGAAAATTCCATTTTGAAAGAAATCGAACAACTTACAAGGCAACCTGATTTCAACGGCACCATTACCGACATCGGCGGCCCCACCGCCAATGCGTACGGCATCGAATATCGCGACCGGAATCGATGTGAAAACTGCAAACGCACGTCATGTTTCTTTCCCTCGATTTGCGACAACCTGAAACCCGACCAGAACCGATATCTTCAGCTCTTGAAAACCGCCAAAGCGCTGCCGGGAATCAAACATCTGTTTGTGGCCAGCGGCATTCGCCATGATTTGGCGCTGAAAAACCGGCGATTTATCGAGTCGATTGCACAGGAATTCACCGGAGGGCATCTGAAAGTCGCACCGGAACATACCAGCCCGCTTGTTCTCAAGAGAATGCGTAAGCCCGGGATTGAATCGTTTGAACAGTTTGAGGAGCTGTTTCTGAATGCGGGACGAAAAGTTCGAAAAGAACAGTATGTGGTACCCTACTTCATCTCGGGATTTCCAGGCTGTACTGAAAAAGCCGCAAACGATAGTTCGCGATGGCTGCAGAAACGCAATCAGCGTCTGCAGCAGGTCCAGAATTTTATCCCGCTGCCCGGCACCATGGCAGCCGCCATGTACGCTTCTGAGCTGGACGAAGCCGGCGAACCGCTGTACATTCCCACCCCCAAGGAACGCCGTCGCCAGAAAGAGTTGCTTCTGGGAAAGGTAAAAAACAGAAAGCCGAACCGCCATGGACGCCGCCGCACATAATATGTATATGAAAATTGCGCTTGACCTTGCCGGCGCCGCTGCAGCCGAAGGAGAAGTGCCGGTGGGCGCGATTGTTGTGAACAAGGACGGAAAAATCATCGGCACCGGCGCCAATCGCAGAGAAACCGATCAGGACCCGATTGCACATGCCGAAATTCTCGCCATTGCCCAGGCGGCAAACCAGATTGGATTCTGGAGACTGGAAGAAACAACCCTGTATGTCACGCTGGAACCCTGCCCCATGTGTGCAGGAGCCATACTGAATGCACGAATTCCCAGGGTGGTATACGGTGCAACAGACCCCAAAGCGGGTGCCGTCGAGTCGCTGTATCATTTGCTGACGGACGACCGGTTAAACCACCGATGCGAAGTGATTGGGGGCATTCAAGCCGAGGAAGCCGCCAATCTGCTCAGTACTTTTTTCCAGGAGCTTCGCAAACAAGGGAAAAAATAGAATCTCTACAATTTTGTATCATGGAATATTTGCAGCGAACAGGGCGTTTTTTTTTAAAAACGCTTGACATAAAACGCATCAGAATCAAAGTAACAGCACTCTTTTTAAACAAAAAACACAATGGTATATAAACACTATTGAGAGGTATTCAAATGACAAAATCAGAACTCATCGATGCAGTAGTTGCGTCCTCTAAAACCCCCGAAAACATCACCAAAAAAGCAGTAGTTGACATCTTTGACGCAATTGTTGATGAAATCAAAAAATCAGTGAAAGACGACGGCAAATTCACGGTTCCCGCTTTCGGTACGTTCACGAAAAAAGAAAGAGCCGCCAGAGACGGTCGTAACCCTCAAACGGGTGAAACCATCAAAATTTCCGCTTCCACCACGATGACTTTTAAAGCAGCCAAAGACATCAAATCTTTCCTCAACGACTAGTATTTCATCTTCCCACACGACTCGATAACGACATCGACAAATCACTGAACGGTCACCGCAGAGTAAACTCTGCGGCAAAACATCTGACCTTTGTCGGCGGCCAAGGCCTCGTTTTCCCAAACCGGTGTCATTCCCATTATTTTTGATTTCGAGTTCAGTTTGATACAATCAGTACATGAGCCTGTCAGATTATCAGATAGATGCATTCATCACCCATTTGAAAGTGGAACGGGGACTGGCGCCGAAATCCATCGAAGCATATTCGCGCGATTTGCGACATTTCTCTGATTTTCTGGAGAAACAGGAATTGGAGGTGACTCAGATTACCGAATCAGACATATCCTCTTTCATTATTTTTATATCCCGCCAGAATCTGGGACCGCGTTCGCAGGCGAGAATGCTCTCGGCGCTGAGAGGTCTATTTAAATATCTTCTCCAGGAAAAAGTGATTTCCCAAACCCCCATGGAGGACATCGAATCGCCCAAAGCGAGCAAACGGTTACCGGTGGTCATGACCCTGGAAGAGATTGAACGGCTGCTGGCGGCGCCGGACATTCAAATGCCTCGCGGCTTTCGAGATGCAACCATGCTCCATGTGATGTATGCTGCGGGATTGCGTGTATCGGAACTGGTGACCATGAAATTGAATGATATTGATCAGGAGTCGGGTTTTCTGGCGATTACGGGCAAGGGTGATAAACGCCGTCTGATTCCGATTGGCGAGTGGGCAATCTACCTGTTGCATCAATATCTCGAACAGGTGCGACCGCTGTGGGCGAATCCGAATGAAAAAACCGTGTTTCTCACCCATCGCAGGGCACCGATGACCAGACAGGGATTCTGGTTAATCATCAAAAAATACGCGCGTGCTGCGCAAATCGAAAAAGCACTCAGCCCACACAAATTGCGGCACTCCTTCGCCACCCATCTGCTGGAGCGGGGAGCGGATTTGCGCTCGGTTCAGGCAATGCTCGGACATCAGGATATCAGCACGACTCAAATATATACACACGTGACGCTGGGACTGGCGCAAAGAGAGTATAAAAAATATCACCCCAGGGGATAATTCCAACCGAGTTTTAATCACTTACGATTTAATCCCGAAAAACATCGCTTGCAAATATAACATTTCTGAAAAATCATCCGGCGGCAAATAAATTGGCCTTGCATAATTTAAATTTGGTGTCATATCTTCAACTTCATCAACAAGAAAAAATTACTTGCTCAATAAAAAAATACGTTTCTACTGAAAGCGTATTTGAGCTGAAAGAGTAACACACAGTTGCGGTACCGTACGAGCTGATTCCCTTTTGATTTCTGTGTGTGTTTATTTTATGGAGAGGAATGGATGTCGATAAAAATCCAAGCAAAAGATTGTCAGAATTTCGAACAGTCAACCAGCCGGGAATGGCTCGAGACCAACGGTATCGGCGGGTATGCCTCAAGTACCGTTTCAGGTTGCAACACACGTAAATATCATGGACTGCTGGTAAGTCGTTTGCAAAAACCGGAAGGTAAGTTTGTTCTGCTTTCCAAGTTTGAAGAAAGCCTTATTGCGGACGACATTGAAACCGGCATCTCGACCAATCAGTATGTGGGCACTATCGCTCCGAAAGGGTACAAGCACCTGGTGGGTTTTGTGCACGACAAGATGCCCGTGTTTAAAATTCAAACTTCGAGAGCGAACATCACAAAAAGAATCATGATGCTTCAAAACCGCGATGCGGTGATGTGCCTTTATGAATGCACCAAAAACACCAATGGGTCGAAACTCATTATCCGCCCCATGCTCGCGTATCGCGATTTTCACGGACTCACCGGAGAAAATGTATTTCTTCAGGTTCGCACATATCCAGCGAGGAACGGATTCAAAATACAGCCGTACGAAGGAATGCCGCCGCTGTACATTCAGACCACCGGCAAATTCGAGTTTTTTCCCGCACCGAATTGGTATAAGAACGTGGAGTACGCACAGGAGCTGAAGCGCGGGTTCCCCGGTTCCGAAGATTTATTTTGTCCTGGAATGTTCGAAATTCAGTTCAACAAGGGCGACAAGATACTTGTTACCGCATCGACAGAAGAACTCGATGATATTGATGGCGCTTATGAAGCGGAATTGAACCGACGCAGCCTGTTCTATAAACGATTACGCGGCACAACATTGCAGAAACCGCTGAAATGGTCTGCCCATCAGTTCATTTCCACCAAGCCGAGCGGACACAAAGCGATTACCGCCGGATTCCCGTGGTTTCTGGAGTGGGGACGCGACGCAATGATTGCCCTCCCCGGCCTGATGCTGCACGATGATAAAAAAAACACCGAGTATGTTGATGTACTCAAAGAATTCGCCCTTCATACAAGGGACGGTGTGGTTCCCAATTTTCTGGGCACGGATTCAACCAACAATGCGTATAACTCCGTAGATGCCTCGATGTGGTTCGCCTGGGCGGTACAACAATATCTGTACACCACCAAGGATTTGGCTTCTCTGAAAGGGCGCATTTTCGATACGCTTGAGCAGATATTCAAGCATTATCGCCAAGGAACACTTCACAATATTCAGATGCGGGAAGACGGACTTATCAGCGCGGGTTCGTACGATACACAAATTACCTGGATGGATGCCAACAGCAACGGAAAACCGGTAACGCCCAGAAACGGTTGTCCGGTTGAAGTAAACGCGCTGTGGTACAACTTCGTCTGCTTCCTGGGCGAATTGGCGGATATGGGGGAAGTACCTGGATGCAAAGACGCCAAAGCCCTCGCTCCAAAGATTCAAGCGTCGTTCATTAAAAATTTCTGGCTGTCAGATAAAAAATATCTGGCGGACCTGTATACAGATGCCGGCCCGGACGAGAGTATTCGCCCGAACCAGGTGTTCGCCGTATCGCTGCCTTTCTCTCCGCTGACGGTGGAGCAAAAAAACGGCGTAATGGAAACGGTTACCAAACATCTGTATACGCCCCTGGGACTGCGAACGTTGTCGCCGTCAGATTCCAAATACATCGGCACATACAGCGGGGGGCCGGTGCAACGTGATGCCGCGTATCACAGTGGAACGGTCTGGCCCTGGCTCATCGGGCATTATGTGGAAGCACTGCTGAAGCTGGACCGGAAAAAGAATCTGGATGTGGTTGAAGAAATCATCGAAGCATTCAGAGCGCATCTGAACAGAGACGGATTGGGATCTGTGTCGGAAATTTTCGACGGTGACGTTCCTTCTACGGGACACGGATGCCCAAGTCAGGCCTGGAGCGTTGCGGAATTGTTAAGACTGATTAATCTGTACGACATTGCAAAGAAATAGTTTATTTTGGGTTCACACATATAGGGAGAATCAACAATGAAAGTGTTAATGTACGGTTGGGAATTTCCACCTCATATCAGTGGCGGCCTGGGGGTTGCCTGTTACGGGCTGACCAAGGCACTGGCGGCGCAGAACCACCAGATTTCTTTCGTGCTTCCGAAGCTGAAGCCGATGTCCAGCGAAGGTACGCATGTCGATCTGATTGATGTCGGCAGATTCCCGGTAAACACATCGAACCTGAGTCCAACAGACTTTGTGGTTCGACAGCTGGAACAGATTTCCAAGAACATAGACATCCACGCGATTGCTTCTCCGCTTTCTCCCTATCTGACAGAAGAACAATATCGTGAAGAGCTGCTTCGACTGCAGCGACTGGAGGAAATGCAAGTCCACAATGCATTCAGCGAAACCAACCACAATATCATGCTGTCGGGCGAATATGGCCCCAATTTGATGAGTGAGGTGGTGCGTTATGCCGCAGTGGCAGGCAGCATCGCGATGCGTGTCGAGCACGATGTGATTCACGTTCACGATTGGCTGACCATGTTGGCCGGCGTGGAAGCCAAACGAATCAGCGGCAAACCATTGATCGTGCACGCTCATGCGCTGGAATTCGACCGTAGCGGCGACAATGTGAACCAGGCTGTCTACGATATTGAACGGCACGGATTCGAGCATGCAGACGTCATCATCGCCGTCAGCCACATGACCAAAAATATTATCATCAACCGCTACGGCGTTTCTCCCGAGAAAGTATTCGTTGTTCACAACGCGGTCACACGCGACAGCTACAGTGAGTTGGATGGCCACCAGAAAGCCGCAAAAGAAAAAGTGGTGCTGTTTCTCGGTCGAATCACCTTCCAGAAAGGCCCCGATTACTTTGTGGAAGCGGCTGCGAAAGTATTGGCCAGAAATGAAAACGTGCGATTTGTAATGGCCGGAAGCGGCGACATGGCGCCAAAAATGATTGAGAGAATTGCCGAATTACGGCTGGGGCGAAAATTTCATTTTACGGGCTTCCTGAAAGGCGCCGAAGTGGAACAGATGTACCGGGAAAGCGACCTCTACGTAATGCCGAGTGTGTCGGAGCCGTTCGGAATTTCTCCGCTGGAGGCAATGCGCTACGACGTACCGGTGATTATATCTAAAACATCCGGTGTGGCTGAAATCCTGGACAGTGCACTGAAAGTGGACTTCTGGGATACAAACGAACTGGCGGAAAAAATACTCGCTGTGCTGGAGCATGAACCGCTTCGCCGGGAATTAATCAGTCGGGGCTCGCAGGAATTGAAAAAAATTCAATGGGAAAACGCCGCAGCACATCTAACGCAGATCTACGCACGACTCGCCTGAGCAGATACTCAAGGAGACAGTTCCATGGTAAACCTATGCTTTTATTTTCAAGTTCATCAGCCGAATCGGCTGAAAAAATATTCATATTTTCAAATCGGCAGAGACCACTTTTATGAAGACGATGAAAAAAACGGCGCCATCATGAAAAAAGTGGCGCAAAAATGTTACCTGCCGACCAACCGGTTAATGCTTTCGCTCATCGAACGCTACAACGGTGCGTTTCGCATATCGTACTCTATTTCGGGAGTGTGCATTGATCAGATGAAGAAATTCAGTCCGGAAACGCTCGATACGTTTAAAGCGCTGGCAGATACCGGATGCGTCGAATTTATCGACGAAACCTACAATCACTCACTGGCATTTCTTTTTTCAAAAGATGAGTTTGTGCGTCAGGTACAGCTGCACGCCGAATTGATGAAACAGGAATTCGGGCAAACCCCCACCACGTTTCGCAACACCGAGCTGATTTACAATAATGATGTGGCTCTTGCGGTTGAAAAAATGGGATACAAAACCATTCTGGCGGAAGGCGCTGACCATATACTGGACTGGCGCAGTCCGAACTTCATGTATCAACCGCAAACCTGCAACAAGCTGAAACTGCTGCTTAAGAACTACAAGCTCTCGGATGATATCGCGTTCCGTTTCTCAAATAAGGGGTGGGAGAGCTATCCGCTTACGGCTGAGAAATTTGCCAATTGGGTGCATGCCATCAACGGTGCAGGTGAAACCGTAAATCTTTTTATGGATTATGAAACATTTGGCGAACACCAATGGGAAGACTCCGGAATTTTCAATTTCATGGAACACTTGCCCGATTGGATTCTAAAAAATCCAGATTTTCGTTTTGCGACACCGGCCGAAGTATCAGCGTCGTTATCTCCTGTTGCGAAACTGAACGTTCCGGATTATATATCCTGGGCTGACGTGGAGCGCGACCTGTCCGCTTGGCGGGGAAATCACCTGCAGGACGACGCGCTGGCTGCGGTGTTCAGCCTCGAAGAAAGAGTATTAGAAACAAAAAATGAAGACCTCATCCGAACCTGGCGTTCATTGCAGACATCAGATCACTTCTATTATATGTGCACGAAGTGGTTCGCCGATGGAGATGTTCATAAATACTTCAACCCGTACAGCAGCCCATATGATGCATACATCAACTATCAGAATGTTCTTGCTGATTTTGAGACAACGTTAGACCGATAACTGTTCTGATTTTGAAGAAAGTTCGATTTTAAGGAGAAAAAAGAATGAAATACCTGTTTGAAGTAAGCTGGGAAGTCTGCAACCTCGTTGGCGGAATTCACACTGTTATCCGTTCCAAGGCATCTCAAGCAGTGAATGACTTCGGCGACAATTATTTCCTGCTGGGACCGCTGCTGGACAACAACATCGATTTTGAAGAAAGCGATGATGCCACCTACCAGAAAATACGTCCCGCGTTGGAGGAAAAAGGTCTTCAATGTAAGCTGGGACGCTGGAAAGCGGACGGTAATCCCCGGGTAATCCTCGTAAACTTCAAAGACAAGTATGATTCCGGCAAGCTGCTCTATCAATATTGGCAACGTTTCGGCGTCAACTCCATGGGAAGCAACTGGGATTATATCGAACCGGTTATCTTCTCGACCGCATGCGGTGAAGTCATTGAGACCATTCACGATACACTGGTTGACGACGCCGACACTTCTGTTGCGCACTTTCACGAATGGATGAGCGGCGGCGGTCTGCTGCATCTGAAAAAAACCACTCCTGAAATCGGAACCGTTTTTACAACCCATGCAACCATTCTCGGTCGTTCCATGTGCGGTGCCGGCGTCGATATTTACTCGGAACAAGTATCGGTCGACCCGGTTACAGATGCGACGAAATACGGTGTTCCATCAAAGGCTTCTCTTGAGTCCGTATGTGCTCGCGAGGCAGACATCTTCACGACGGTAAGTAATGTTACCGCTGACGAAGCTGCGAAAATGTTGGGTAAAAGACCCCACTATGCGGTATTCAACGGTATCAATACTGATGAGCTCGGTTCCATGAAAGAAATCAGAGAAAAAGCGAAAAGCACTCGAGAAAAAGTCATTTCGCTGGCATCCGCATTTCTTGGACATTCTCTTCCGGATAACACGCAGCTCTGGGCGACTGCCGGTCGTTATGAGTACCGCAACAAAGGCTACGACGTTTTTCTTGAAAGTCTCGCCAAGCTGAACACAGAGCTGAAAGAAAATACCAACGCCCCGACAATCGTCGCATGGTTCCTGATTGCAACCGGAAATGAAGGTGTGAAACAATCATTCAAGGATCGTATTGATGGAAAAGCCGATGGCACGGTGGTGGAGCCCGGTGTGCTTACTCACAGTCTGCACAATGAACAATACGATGCGATCGTGCAGGCATGCCAGAGGCTGGGGTTGAACAATAATCCGGCCAATAAAGTGAAAGTCATCTTCTCCCCTGCATATATCAATGACTCAGACGGTGTGTTCAACACGAATTATTACCGTTTGCTTTCGTCTTTCGATTTAGGCGTTTTCCCGTCGAACTACGAACCTTGGGGATACACCCCCATGGAAAGCATTGCCGTCGGTGTACCGACAATCACAAGTGACCTGGCCGGATTCGGGCGATGGGCGCGAGAACTGAATACCAACACGGGTAAGAGTGTTCAGGTCATCAATCGAGCCAATCAATCTTATGAAACGATATGTGACAACCTGTACCGTTCTCTTCTCGACTTCGCATTTATCGGAAAAACAGAACTGAATCATGCGCGCAGCCAGGCCAGAAAAATAGCGGACATGGCGAGTTGGTCGGCATTTTATAAAAACTACCAGAAGAGCTACAGCGCCGCGACCATCATAGCTGAAAAGCGATTGAACTCGCTTGATACCAGCGCGTTTTCTGATGAACTGTTCATTTCCTTCAAGGGTGCAGAGGGCCCCGGCCCACACTACAGACTGCTCACTGTTGCGCCCCAGCTCCCGAAGCAATTGAAAAAGCTGGGACAGCTGGCCAACAACCTGTGGTGGGCATGGCATCCGGAGGCATGTGAACTCTTTGAAGAGCTGGATCCCTACTTGTGGGTCGAACTTGAATCCAATCCGGTACTGATGCTTGAAAAAATTCATCCGAGTGTGTTGGAAGAAAAAGTGAACGACCGATTGTACATCAAGAAATACAATCGAATTATAGAACAATTTGAGAACTATATGAATGCGCCGGGGCGCAAGTACGATTCCGGCGGCGCCCTGGACGCCCAGCATCCGGTTGCCTATTTCTCGATGGAATTCTGTATTCACGAATGTCTTCCGATTTATTCCGGCGGTCTCGGCGTTCTCTCCGGCGACCACATGAAATCCGCTTCTGATTTAAATCTGCCGCTCGTCGGAATCGGCTTTTTCTACAAACAAGGGTACTTTCAACAGCAGATAGACATTAGCGGAAACCAAATTGAACACTACCCGATGATGGACCCGTCCACGCTGCCCATTGAGGCACTGCGTGACGAAAACAGCCAGGAAATACGCATTTCAGTCTCGCTGCCAGGCAGAGAGGTTGTGGCCAAAATCTGGCAGGTTCGTGTGGGTCGAATCAAACTGTACCTGCTGGATACCGATGTTGACGAAAACCATCCGGACGATCGTCGCATTTCATCAAAGCTATACGGCGGTGGGAAGCAGATGCGCATCGAGCAGGAACTGATTCTCGGTATCGGTGGTGTGAAACTGCTGGAAGACCGTCTGCATCTGAAGCCACAGGTATACCACCTGAACGAAGGACACTGCGGATTCCTTCTGTTTGAACGCATCGAACGCTTCATGAACGAAGGCCTGAGTTTTCAGGAAGCACGCGAAATGGTAAAAGCGTCATCTGTCTTCACAACGCACACGCCTGTTCCGGCCGGAAACGAAACCTTCCACGTGGATTTGATGAAAAAATATTTTTCAGACCTTCCGCCGCGTCTCTCCATCACCTTCGACCAATTGATTGAAATGGGATTTTCTAAAATCGACGAAGAGAACCAGGAATTTTCCATGACGGTTCTGGCGCTCAAACTATCCAGTCGCGCGAACGGCGTTTCCAAACTGCACGGCAAAGTATGCCGTGATATGTGGCAAGATGTATGGAAAGAACTCGACCGCGATGAGGTTCCGATCACTTCCATCACGAACGGAATTCACATTACATCGTGGATTGGCGAAGATATTAAACGATTGCTCGATCAGTATCTGGATATTAACTGGGATGAGAATCAGGATGATCCGCTGGTATGGATGAGGGTGGATCAGGTTCCCAATGAAATCATGTGGTACGAACACCGCGCACAGAAAAAACGTCTGATAGAACAAATCAAGGAAAAACTGTACACCGACTATAGTCGCAGAGGAGAGAGCCCAACCTTTATTAAAGAATCTATCGAAGCGCTGAACCCCGATGCGTTGACAATTGGTTTCGCCAGACGGTTTGCCACATACAAACGCGCAACACTATTATTCAGGCACCGCGATGCACTTGCGAATCTGCTCAACGACCCCGAAAAGCCCGTACAATTGCTATTTGCCGGAAAAGCGCACCCCGCTGATACACAGGGAAAAGAACTCATCAAACGTATTATTGAAGAGTCTCGTTCTGTAGAGTTCAAAGGGAAAATTTTCTACCTTGAAAACTACAACATGAAACTGGGGAGACTTCTCACACAGGGCGTAGATATATGGTTGAACACCCCCGTACGCCCGCATGAAGCCAGCGGTACCAGTGGAATGAAAGTTGTTCCCAACGGCGGCATCAACTGCTCTATACTGGACGGATGGTGGGACGAAGGTTACGACGAAGAGGTGGGATACGCCATTCAGAGTATGGCGACACCCATCAACAGAAATCATCAGGATGAAATGGATAACAACGCGTTATTCAACATTCTGCTGAATGAAATAACCACAACCTATTACGACCGAGACAAGCAAAACATCCCCGTTGCCTGGGTAGCGCGCATGAAAGCAGCGTTTAAAAAACTTGCGCCGGTGTTTTCAACCATGCGCATGGTAAATGAATATCATGAACGCCTGTATATCCCCACTGCCAAACGAGCCATGCAGCTTCGTGCTGATAACTACCAGGAAATCGGTTCGCTCACGGCTTGGAAGCGGAGTATCAAGGCCCGCTTCTCCACTGTCCAGATTGACCATATAAAAATCAAAGGGCTGGAAGGCGACATGCTGCCGGCACAGACGCCGCTCGAAATAGAAATGATTGTCATACCCGGAAAAATGAAGGAAGACGAACTTCGTGCAGAACTGATCATCGGACAAGATGCGGGCGATCGGTTTGCAGACGAACCTCGTAAAGTCGAGCTGATGCCGGTGGAATCGCCGGACCCGACCGTTTTCAAATATACACTGTCGCACCAACTGGATTTCAGCGGCACGTTCAGGTACGCACTGCGTGTTGTTCCGACGCATCCGTTGCTGACCTGTACCCAGGAAACCGGCCTCGTTCAATGGGCCTGATGCCGACCTTCTGATTGACCTGCAACGTAATTTCCCAGTCCAACGTTCACACTCAAATTTATTGATTTTATGGAATTTTACAGAGCAAAATCGACTTCGCTGCAAAATGACGTATATCATTAACAAGCAACAGCGAGGGGCATATGGATTACGAAGGCGTTGTATTAATTGTGGAAGACGATGAAACGATTCGTACCTCTGCGTCTATGTTTCTCGAAGACGCGGATTTCGAGGTGTACAGCGCCAACGATGGCTTCGCTGCGACAGAAATGCTCAAACGCATTACACCGGACGTAATTGTGACCGACATTCGCATGCCGAAGCTGGATGGGTTCGGATTGATCGAAACAGTCGCAAAACAATATCCCGAGATTCCCATCATCGTAATGAGCGGCACCGGAGATTTAAACGATGTTGTGAAGGCATTGCGTTTTGGAGTGTGGGATTTTATTCTGAAACCCATTGCAGACATGAACATCCTCAAACACTCCATCAACAAAAGTCTGGAGAAAGCGAGGTTGATAGAGGAAAACAAGTTACAGCGCAAAAAACTGGAAATCGCCAATCGAGAACTGGAGTCGTTCAACTACTCGGTTTCGCATGATTTGAGAAGTCCGCTGCATGCGATTGATGCGTTCAGTGAAATGCTGCAGGAAGACTGCGAACATCTTCTGCCCGACGAAAATAAAGACCATCTCCGACGAATTCGTTCAGCTGCAGACCGGATGAACAAAATGATCGACGACTTGTTGTCTCTATCCCGATTGTCACGTCAGCCCCTCGATAAATCTGATGTCAACCTATCATATATCGCCTCAACGATTATTGATGACTTGCGCGCCGGACAATCGCCGGGCATGAAAGAAACGGCAACACAGGTGACCATTGAAGAGAACATCCAAGTGCAGGCGGACATCGGCCTGGCGAAAAATGTTCTCGAAAACATCCTCGGCAATGCATGGAAATACACGCGCAAAACAACCTCGCCATCGATAGAGATGGGAACCTGCGATACGGAATTCGGAAAAGCCGTGTACGTACGTGACAACGGCGCTGGTTTTTCAATGAAATCATATGACAAACTGTTTGGCGTATTTCAGCGACTTCACCACGAAAAAGAGTTTCAGGGTACCGGAGTTGGACTGGCGACAGTAAAAAGAATCATTCAGAAGCACGGTGGCGAAATCTGGGCGGATGCCGAGATCGACAAGGGTGCCGCTTTCTATTTCACATTTCCGGATATAAAAGAGGAATAGACGCCTTAACGCTGCAATTATTTAGATACACCGCGGACACCGCGCCGAAAGGCTCCGATTCCGATGAGGGCAATAGCGCCAAGCATTACCATCGATACTCCCCCCACCAGCCACCATTGCAACTTTTTTATTGTTACGTCAGGTTCATCGGACGTTCCCTTTCGAGGCCCATCGGTAGGATTGGGAGACGCAAACACCGCGACATGAACCCGCGATGCATCCAGACGATGTGATGCACCGGCCACAATGCTTCGAATCTCTGCTGCTTTCACAAACTGCGGACTCTCAGAAAAAACCACCACCGACGCACTGGATACCTGGTCATCGGTTTTCCATACCCCTTCGGGAACAAATGACAAATGAACCCTGGCGTGTTCTATCGATGGAATCTGTTCGAGCGTTTCAGTCAATTCCGCGGCAAGCTGCTTTTCTTGCAAAGCGGATTCGGTACGGTAGGTCGGAAAAAATCCGGGTGAATTCTGATGCACAGTATCGCGGCGGGTTGAAGCAGCGGATACCTCGGTAGGGTACCCGAAAAACAGTATGAAAAAAAATGCCAGGGATTGTACAACCCACACAGAAAGAAAAGGAAGCGCCCTGTCGTGTGGTTCCCTAATACAATTCAAAATACCACGACGTTGCAGTTCTCGGCTGATTGGAAGACGGAAACTTGATGGAGCGAACTTTGCTCGCCACGCACGATTTCATTTTTCCGCTGCCCTGCTGCACAGAGACACCGATTACGCTCCCGTTACCCGCCACCGCGATATTCATGTCCACGCGTTTAACGGACTCTCCGGCGATACAGGGAATGAATTTTCGAACATTCCGACTCATAATTGCATTGATGTCCTCGGCAGTCAGCTTCTTACCGCCGGTGGAATTCAACGCCCCAAGGGAAACCCCCATATTCATCGCTTCCTCGTAGCTCATGCCGTCAACAAATTCGCCTTTGCCACCGCCGCCGCCGCCACTACTTCCGCGCCGTCGTCCCTTTCCGTGCCGTTTTCCAGCCGTTTTCGCATCCATGGACCCCATTTTGATTTGAATCTCACCGCTATCAAACGCATCGACCATCTCTTCAGGGCCGAGTTGCTTCTCTGCCCGCAGCTTGCGGCTAAGAAAATAGCCGCCTACAGCAAGGCCGATAACCCCCAGAACCGACAACGCAATGACCAGTTTAAAGAGCATCCCCCGAGTTTCAGCTTTCTCCGTTTTTTCAAGTGCCGCCTGCTCATCCTGCTGCTGTTTTTTAATGCGGTAGCGCTCCAGGTAATCGTCAAAATCTCCCCAGGAACGAACTTTTTTGCGCTCACCGGTATCCATATTCGTAAGACGATGATTGCCAAGCACATCACCAAGAAGGATCATCTGTATCAACTCTCGATCATTGAATGGTCCGTGGTCAAACTTGTCTTTTTGAACCATCCATCTGGCAGCTTCGTTTTGGACCGAATTCGCCAGGATGGCGCCCATATCAATCGTGGACGCACGCTCATTGGAACCACTACCCCCTCCCTTGTTGGGTGGCGGCGGCAAATCCGGCGCGGACATCATCCCCCCCGCCGGAGCAGTCTGTGGGGCCGCCGGTGCAGCCTCAGGAGCGTTCATTGCATCGAGGTCTATGTCAATGTCAATACCAAGGTCATCATCTACGGCACCCGGCGGCTCCGCGGCGACCTGTTGGCTGGATGCCAATTGCTTAATCGCCTGTTTCACGTCAGCCGCACTTTTAAATCGCTGTTTCGGATCAGCAGACATACAGCGTGCAACCACACTGTCCACATCTGAGGAAAAACCCAATTTACTGGGTGCAATCAGTGGACGCTGAGGAGCACGCCCGGTAATCAGACTGTAAAACAAAGCGCCCAGGGAAAAAATATCTGAGCGGGTGGAAACGGTTCGCGGCGCCTTCAACGCTTCGGGAGACCAGTAGGCTGCCTCCACTTTTTCTCGTCCGCGATAATCTGCTTTATTAATCCGAATGGTAGACAACGCCCAGTCATGTACCTTCACGCGACCGGCGTTATTCACCATAATAGACCGGGGATTCAATGCACCGTGATAGCAACCGTTCTCGTGCGTATAAGTGAGCGCATTACAGACGTGGCCGATGATGTTGTACGCACCCTTAAAAGAAAACCGCTTGTCCGCATCAGTCCGCTTCTTCAGCAGTGTTTGCAGATTCTGCCCTTCTATCCATTCTGCAGCGATAAACAAAAATTCATCTTTTACACCCATGCCGAAAGTCGCTCGAACATTTCGATGTACCAAAGCGGACGCCTGCTGCATCCGCGCCTTCACGTGTTCTACTTCATCCGGCCTCAGAATAGAAAGCGGCACAATACGAACCGCCACAAACTTATTGGTTTTGGTGTCATGGGCCTTGTACACCTGCCCCATATCCCCTTCGTTTTCCAAACTATCTATGACAAAACGATCACTCAGTACGGTCCCTTTTGTAATATTCTGTTGCATCTTTAACCCACCTAAAGACAAAAAGTGTGTTTTTTTTTCCCAATTAATATCTGAGTAACGCGCAAATGGCAACCTAATGCATACGCAGACAGCTTTAACGCATCCAAATAATTACAGAAATATACATCAGATAAATTTTATTTTATTCAGACTGAAATTGGAACAGAAATTGCTTATTGTAATAATTGACTGCAGCGGTAATAATTTCGCTTTTTTTTAAACCGGTGAAATTTTTCTGTTGCTGAGAAGTCTATCCTAGCAAGGGATGCGAAACAACAAACCTTAGGAGCTACACCATGAAGACGAAACTATTAGCCATTACATGTATACTTTCCGCTTTCATGCTTTGCAGTGTCACTGCGTCAGCCGTGTCATTCACACCTGCGGAGAAAGATAGATTGAAAGCTGGTAAAACAATTAAAAAACCCCTCGCAAGTTCGTGCCAGAAAGGCTTTTACGGCGGTTCAGGGTACACATTGATCGATGCTCCGGCAGACGTTGTATGGCAGGCAATTCAGGACTACGAAGCCTACGACAACATGTTTGCCGCAACCTCGGCTGTAAGCCAAGTGGCGCAAAAAGGAAATACGGCGCTGATTCACTACCAGATGGGATATAAGCTCATCAGCCTGGAATACTACATGGAAGTAAAACAGGACAAAGCCAACTATACACTGTCTTTCAATATGGTTGAAAATAAGCCTCACGATATTGAAATGGCTCGCGGATACTGGAAGCTGTTCCCCCAACCCGGCAATCGCACTCTTGTCGCATATGTTGTCTCTGCGAAAATTCCGATGGGTGTGGTCAACCTGATGAATGATGACATGCACAAACTGGTAGAACGAAACCTGATCGGCGCCCCCAACGATGTAAAAAAATGGCTGTCAACAGCAGCCGGTAAAAAATACTTCACCAGGACGGCAAGAAAGTAGCTCTTCTTCGCAATCCTGTTTTTCGCATCTCCCTTGCATTGGCGGGCTCAGAAATGGGCCCGCCTTCTTTTTATCTTTCCACCCCGGTACCCAGTCGCATATCTGCGAGCACGGGAAATGCCTGTCGCGTTTCTGCTACTATTGAAGAATCGATTTTTCCAACCAATATATCTTCTGCTGATGCACAAGATGCAATAATCTGCCCTCCCGGCGATACAACCACACTGCCGCCGTTATAAACGAGTCCATCGCTTTCACCGATACGATTGACCCCCACTAGATATTGTTGATTTTCAATTGCGCGCGCGCGCAACAGACAATCCCAATGCTCTTGGCGAGTGCCAGGCCAATTGGCCACAACGACCGCCGCATCCACTTCTTTTGCAACCATCCGAAATATTTCAGGAAACCGCAAATCATAACAGATAAACAGAACAAATCTAACGCCATTAATACAAAAAGTGGGTACGGTATTTCCCGGACAAAACGCTTTAGATTCTCCACCGGGAGAAAAAAGGTGTATTTTGGCGTATTCGTGAATAAGCCTCCCGTCGCGGTCAAACACCACCCCCATATTGTGCATACGTCCTTCGACATCTATTTTCACATAACTGGCTGCCACGTACATTTGATACCGGCTCGCAAGGGATTCTAAAAATTTCGGGGTTCGCCCACTAGACTCTTCCGCCACAAGTTCTGTATTCATTGAAAAACCGGTCGCAAACATTTCGGGCAATATAAATAAGTCTGCGTGCCGCCTGGCAGCATTCTCTGCCAATCTGGCGGCAGATGAATAGTTTCGCTCCGGACGCTCGAAACCAATATCCATCTGTGCCGCAGCTACAGTTACAGTAGTCATGACGATTTTCTTCGTGCTGCCGATGTTGAAAAGAAACCGGGAAAAATGACCATGGATGCGAGTAAAGAAAAGAAAATTCCGAGAACCAGCAAAATTCCGAGACTCTTCACCCCCCAATGATTTCCAAGAATAAGGCTGCCGAACCCAATCAATGTGGTCGTTCCCGACAGGAGAATCGCTCTCCCTGTCGTATTTACCGCATGAAGTACGTCTCCCTCCTGTTTCACACGATGCGCCAGATGCACCCCATAGTCGACAGCCGTGCCAATCAGAATCGGGAGCGCCATCAGGTTGGCATAATTCAGCTGAAAATCAAACCACCACATCGTAAGTGCGGTGAAGCCGGCAGAAAACACCACCGGTCCCAGGCCGAGAATCACCCCCTTCAGACTTCGCAAATCAAGGAGAACAAGTACCACCACCGCAAGCAGAGACAACACCGTGGCCTGAACAAACCCCCGCTGCACCATGACAGTGAATCGTTTATGGGTAACCGGGTGCCCGGTGATGCCGGGGTCAACCGACAGTAACTCATCAACATGCTTATAGAAAAAATCTTTTTCGCCGATATCGCCGTCGGGGTACACAATAACAGCGTAATGCGCGCCGTCCCGACTCACATACCTGCCTCGAATGCTATCCGGCAAATCCGATACGCCGAATTCTTCCATTGTCGCCCCGGACGCCAGTATTCCAACCGCTCTTCCTATCAGAGAAAAAATCATCCGCTCCAGTGCCTCAACCCGTTCGTTGCTGCTGTGCGATGCCGCCTCTGAGGCAGCGCGAGCCGCTTCGGCGATTCGCTGCAGTTCTTTGGTCTCCGCTCGGTTCGCCCGCTTCGCGTCAAACGCCATATCCAGAAACAGCAGATGGATTTCCTCCAATGAAGCAGACAAAGACGTTGCCGTGCTGGGAGTAAAATTCTTTCGCGCACTTTTCCATTCTGTATGCAGCGATTTCAGTTGTGCGGCCACTTCAGGGCGAATGCGATGTAGTTGTTCTACTTTTTTGTGCTGATGTTCGGGCAAAAACATTCCCGCGGATTCCACTCTGGACACCGTGGAGAGTGCTTCAAACCTGGACGCGAGCTCATTTGCGTCCTGAATAGACGAGGCTACAGCAACCGAATAAGTAGAAGAAAAAATCGTACGTTCGTTCAACAGTTGGATTCCTTTTACCGCCTCAGAATCACGCGGCAGCATGCTTTCCACCGCATAATTAAAATGCACGCCGAAAGACGCGGCGACGCCGGCCACAAACAACACTAGAGCCGCGATGGGAACAATTCTCTTTGAGCCGGCCAATCGCGCAAAGAATGTCGTTTTCACAGGTGCTCTCACAACCGATTTGCCCGGGTGCCAAAGCAACATTGCCGCAGGAAGCAGGGTAACATTCGCTAATAAAATCATGGTCACCCCGACACCGGAAATAACGCCCATCTCGGCGAAACCCTGAAAATCTGAAAATACGATTGCGAGAAATGCCAAAGCCGTGGTGGCGCCGCCGACCAACACACCCGGACCGGCGCCGACCAATGCATTTTCAAGCGCTTTCTCTCGCGGCACATCGGCGAGCAGTTCTTCATGAAACCGTGCCACGATATGAATGGTGAACGCGACGCCCAATCCAAACAACACCGCTGCAAAGTACGATGTGATCATCGTTAGATGCTCATAGACTGCGCCGGTGAATCCCGCCGCCCAAACCAGGCCGACGCCGAGCGGCAATACCACAAACAGACTCACCCGAATCGAGCGGAATGCCAACATGAACACCAGAATCACTCCCAACCCCGCGACCACACCTGCGACGACGCAATCCCGGGTAACCAAACGAAGTTCATCTGTGGCTAATGAGGGCATGCCACTTACCAGGATGCGCACATTGTTTTTTGCCGCCACCTGTCGGGCATTTTTGCGTATCAAATCAGTCAGCGGTGCCACGACCTCCATCGACTGAGAATCATCTGCGGGCTGGATGAACAACACGGCCAACCGGGGCACCTGTTCATCTTTGGCGACCAGAAAACCATCCGTCGACGCTGAAACCGGAAGTGTTGAATTCTGCTGAAGGGATTCTGCCAACTGTTTCATCACCGGAAGTTCCGTACAATCGGGGTCGGTGAACCAGGTGGTCACGCTCTGAAAAAGGGCTCTCATATGGGTCAACCCGGCCTCCACCGCTTTGTCATCCTGGGAGTCGTCAGCCGGCATCGCTTCCAACCTGGCTGATCCTGCGAGCAACAAACTGGACAAACGCTGCTTTCCCTCGAGAACATCAAGTGACACTTTGTCGGAGTTCAAGGCGTCAACGATTTTCTCTACCGTTCTTTCAGGAGCAAACAACAACGCTCGAGACTCGAAAAACCCTATATCCGCCTTGTAGAATACATCTTTCACCACGTCGGGATACTTTTTCAGCTGATTTGCCAGCTGACTCGCAGTACGATTTGCCTGTTCCTGTGAGGATGCTTCAACCACAGCGACCGAAATCAGCGTGGTTCCGAACATTTCGCTGACTTCTTCTCGGCGACGAAACTCCTCGCTGTCTTTTCCGGCCAGTAAATTCCGATCCGTCGACACGTGCAATCTGGGTACAAAAAACAACGCGACAACTGTCAGCAGCAGTGAGATGGACAGAACCCATCGGGGATAAGTTAAAGGCACTTTGGCCAGGTGCCTCATGAGTAACGTGATCATATCCTAGACTTAGGACTCCAGTTCGGGTAGCAGATTCTGGGCAAATGCAGCGGCAGAATCAAGGAGCGGCTGTGCTTCGTCCTGCGTGAGGCCAAGCTTGACGACCAATTTATTTATCAGTTCCACTTCATCAGCGGTTTGTTCACCGTCAATGTATGTAAGTAGAACCCCGTGCTGGAGCGCCAGATACACGTCGCTTTGCGCCAGTGCGGAAATATCGACATCATCAAGGGTTCTCGGTGTTTTCGCCCACTCAAGCACCTCATCGCACTCCTCCTTCGATGCCTGAAACGCATCTGTCAACGCCACCACGATTTCGAGTTCCTCCTGGTCGACTTTCCCATCCGCCCACGCCAGTGCCACAAGTAATTGCAATATACTTTTCTTTTCCTCGGTCAGCATAATCTCTCCTTATGAATGGATTATCGGCGACCGCCGAAAATTGTCAACGCTCGCAAGCGAAAAAGTCGATGTACATGAAACCAGGGTGCACTACATGCCGCGGGAAGTCAGCACGTCGGGGCAGGTAACTTGCTTGTATTTAAAGGCCGGGTTATCGGCCACATTCATCCAGTTCACGTACCACAGGCACCCGGCCAGTAAATCTTCCATGCCGGCCGGAGAGAACACGTCGTTACACATTTCTTCCACACATGATTTGTAGGTAGAATGCGATTCGTTGAAGCCGTACATGTCGTAACAGGCTTGCAGAAAACCTCCGTATGTTGCCCCCAATTGAGAATTGTCGACTCCCCATTGCGCGGAACACCCGTTGAACGCCCCCACGCCGCCGCCCGGAATCATAATATCGAATTGATACGCATTTGCCACTTGCGTTACGTCGTAACCGATATTGGTGACCTGCACGATCATCGTTTTACCTTCCAGACTGGCCGACCCGTCATCAATCACGCCGTAGTCGCTTTCCAATGTCTGGCGACTCTGTCCGTCGAAATCGAACTGAAAACACTGGCCGCAGCTGAATTCTCCACCCGCGTGCGTTGCCACGAACCCATAGGAAAGCGTGTCACTGACAGCCCAGGGCGATTGATTCCAGCAAGTGAATACCGCATCTGCATTGTACGGGTCATCACAGCCGCTGGGTTTTCCCTGCAGCCAGGTACCCTGATCGATTACAGGGTCCGTCGGGTTGTTATTGATGTCGCAAACCGGAGCGGGATCTTGTCCCGAAGAAACGTTCTCGGGCCACGCACAGTGCGCCTTGCAGCAATCCCAATACTTGGTGGAAAATCCTTGGCGCCCATCGCTTCCCACCGGATCATATTCCGTATCGCCCTCAACGGGGTCTGAGTCCGAATCACTATCGCCGTCGCTGTCCGCATCTCCATCGGAATCGCCGTCGGCGTCGCCGTCGGAATCGCTGTCACCATCGCCATCAGAATCCGCATCTCCGTCGGTTGACGGGTCATCCACGGTGCCCCGTTGACTGTCGTCGTCGCCACAACCGAACCCCAGCCACATCATCGCCAACATACCCAATAAGATAAATAATTTTCTGTCCATTAAGACCTCCTGAATAAGAACCATTCCGCTGGAACTTTTCTGCATCGTCGTCGTTCGTTTCAACATGGTTTGCCCGACCTTTTAAGCGATTATGTATTCTCAGGTCGCGCAGATAAACCGCTATATTTTACCACGTTTTTTCCCGGCCGCGCCACTCAAGTTAATGAAAAACGGCATATTTGACAAACGTGGTTTATTAACTGAAACGTTTATGTGGAATTTTTTTATGGAGAATAACGACTTTATGCCGAGAGGGAACGATTACTCAACGTAGAAATTGCTTACTTTCATTCCGCTGCCGCCGCTCAAAATTTCGAATCCGGCTTGCACACTCCACAGCGACATGCTGGTGGTAATGCCGAGGTTGTTATCAACGGCATGTTGAATAATCTGCGCCAAGTCGATATCAATGTTATTGCGGAAATTGCGCAACGCATAGGTGATTACCGTCTTGCCGTTGTGCTGAACACCTCTGATAACAGAGAATGTAGAGCCGTCAATTTCGACGTTACTAAGGCCCGAAACAGGACAAGCGGTGATTCCTACCGGCGCATCGGCTTCACAAGTGTTATCGCCGTCATTACCGCTGGGCGTCAGGTTGTTGGTTGGGTTCATATCACCATTTTTGTAGAGCCAAATCATTAAGAAGACTTCCGGCTCACCCGCTTGACTGCTACTCGCGCCGTTAGAAAAATAAATGTCATATGTCGCCGCAAAATCGCCGCTGGTTGTCAATGCGTTTGTGTGGAATCCCGTACAGAGATTTCCGCCGCTGAGTATTGAACTGACCGACATGGGGAGTCCGGAACCGGATGTCCACGTGCCGGCTTGACTTCCACCGAAAATAGCCGCGGGGAACATTTGCACATCGGTGGTCG
>JAFGXQ010000222.1 GCA_016936575.1 Deltaproteobacteria bacterium | reverse complement strand
CGCCGGCGGCAGATTTTCATATACCTTGGCAACCGCATAACAGCTTTCTTTGTTGCCTCGTTCGCACCGGGTCATACACGCGGATACTTTTTGGGGGGTGCACAGCGGATCATCGGGCAGTGGCGGCACGAGTAGTTGAAGTTCCGGCGGCGGCAATTCCGAGACGGTCGAAGTGGGGTCGATTTGCAGATTTCGATTTTTCATGTATTGCGATTCTACCGCCTTGGCATATTTGGGACTGACGCACTCTCCGGCAATGCAGACGCGGTCGAGTTTGCATTGGGTATCGTAGACGCACTGGTCCGTGGAACAGGACTGTCCGTTTTCTGCGTTTCGTGAAACCGGTTCGGATTCGCTTTGGTCGGGCGCATCCGCTGCGGCGATCATGGATGCTCGAACGATGGCCATTTCTCTGCCCACGGATGCCAGAAAGGATGCAAACTGGCCGATGGCCCGGCTGTTTTCTCCGGCACCGGCGGCATATCGCTGCAACGCCTGAGAAAGAATCGTCGCGTCAAGGCTGGGATTCTGGGAAAGCATCACATAAATATGGGCGCGAGCGGATGTCGGGTCGTTCAGTGCGAATTTTTCAAAACCTCCCCCCAGTGCGGCGCAGCCGGTCAACCCACCTTGCTGGCACACCTGTTCCACGCCGGACGCGCCGGTTTTAGCCTGGGACATTTGTTGGATGCCGGCGGTGCATCCGACGCACAGCAGAACGGTAAGCAAGGTGGAATATATGAAGCCGATTGAATGACGCATTCTGTCTCCCTGATTCGTGAATATTGGTTTCTCGTTATAACAAATATTGTAATTCTTCATTCACGCGAAATAAAGTGTAAAAATCGATATTTGTGAATCGCTTCGGGAAAAATAACACCGGTTTACCACCCGTTTTACATATTTCAGTCACACACCCACGACGGCTTTTGAACGACTATCGTTTGCGGGTGCGATGTACGCCTACCGTTGTTTATTTGTGAGGAGAAGATGCTGATATGAAATGGTTGATTTTTTTACTGATGCTGGTTGGTTTACCATTGGGGTGCGGCGAGACAGGTGACAGCTTCGTGGATGGGGCGGATGGGGATGCGGATAGCGACAGCGATTCCGACGCGGATAGCGATACGGACAGCGACACAGATACCGATAGCGATACGGATACCGATAGCGATACGGATAACGACAGTGACACGATAACGGACGATGGCCCGCCTTCGTCTGATTCGGACTCCGGCGGGTTGACGGATTCGGATACGTCGACGGACGCCGACAGCGATACCGATACCGATACGGATAGCGATACCGATACGGATAGCGATACCGATTCGGACACGGACACCGATTCAGATACCGACACAGACACAGATACCGACACAGACACAGATACGGACACAGACACAGATACGGACGCAGACGCAGACGCAGATACAGATGCGGACACCGATGCGGACACCGATACGGACACCGACGCAGACACCGACAGCGATACCGATGCGGGGCCGTCATTTTCCATCGAGGAGAATGAAACAGGATTCTGCGACTTGGATGGTGTGGTGGAATCGGACCATGCCGGATATTCGGGGGTGGGATACGCAAATACCGATAATGCAGTCGCCGCAGGGATTGAATGGCAGATTCATTTGAATCAGGCGGGGACCGTCGTATTGACGTGGGATTTCGCGTTTGATGGGGATACCTCCAGAAACGGCAGTCTGTCCGTTGATGGAACAACTCAGTCGGAAACGGTTGTTTTCGAGAGCACCACAGGATGGGAGCTTTGGGCAGAGAGCAGTATTTCTGTTTATATGAGCGAGGGGGAACATTCAGTCGCATTGGCATCGGTCAGTGATCAGGGGCTGCCCAATATTGATACGCTCACTGTTTCGGGTATCGCCGGAAATGCGTTGGAATGCCCTGTGGACACCGATGAACCGACCGATCCGGTAACCGTATATATCGCCGGGGATTCGATTGTCTGTAATTATGCAGATACCGGAGGTACGACGGATCAGGCCGGATGGGGACAGATGCTGCCGGAGTATTTGAATGATTTGGTGACTGTGGACAATCGCGCAATTGGTGGACGGACCGCACTGTCTTTCTATATGGAAGGGCGGGTGGACAGCATTCTGAGCGCCATTCAGCCGGGGGATTATTTCCTTTTCCAATTCGGGACAAACGACAGTCACCCCACGGCGACATTTGAAATCGACGGGGTGGTTTATCCCCGGTATGCAGATCCCGACACAGATTTTAAACAGCATCTGCTTGATTACTACATTATACCAGCTCGCAATGCAGGTGCGATTCCTGTGATGGTAACGCCCCCGCCCAGAAATTCAGCGTATTGCACCGGAGGCAATTCTCTTGGCGCCTGGGCGCAAGCGATGCGCGAGCTGGGAGAAGCAGAAAATGTTGCCGTTTCTGACGTGAATACGATGACCGTTGATTATCTGATTCCGATCTGTCCGTCTCCGACGCCGGAGGATTTTTTCTTTCTGCGGGCGGACGGCACAGTTGACGGTACCCATTTTCAGGAGAACGGGGCGCGGATTCTGGCGGGATTTGTAATGGATGGTATTGAAGCGGCGGGCCTTGGTTTGGCTTCATACCGGCGATAAGGGATGGATGGAAGAATGCGGAACGCAAAATGGATTTTGATTGTTTTATTGTTGGCTGGATTGCTGGGCGCCTGTTCTTCGACCGATGAAAATTGCTCGGGTGATGCATGCGTCGCCGATGCAGACGCGGATGCCGATAGCGATTCCGATTCTGACTCTGATGCAGATTCTGACGCTGATGCGGATGGGGATAGTGATTCGGATGGGGATGGAGATAGTGATACGACAACGGACGATGGCCCGCCTTCGTCTGATTCGGACTCCGGCGGGTTGACGGATTCGGATACGTCGACGGACGCCGACAGCGATTCCGATACCGATACGGACAGCGACAGCGATACGGACAGTGACAGCGATACGGACAGTGACAGCGATACGGACGCCGATACGGACAGTGATAGTGACACCGATAGCGACAGCGATACCGATACCGATGCCGATGCCGATACTGACAGTGATAGTGATACGGATACCGATACCGATGCCGATACTGACAGTGATAGTGATACGGATACCGATGCCGACTCTGTTTTACTGGAGGAGAACGAATCCGGATTCTGCGGCGTGGACGGCACCATTGATACCAACCACACCGGGTATACCGGAAGCGGTTTTGCGAATACATCCAACGCTGTGGGAACCGCCATTGAATGGGCAGTCGATGTCGCGTCACCTGGAACAGTGACATTTGCCTGGACCTTCGCATTTGAAGGGGATGCCGCGAGAACCGCAGTGCTGCTGGTGGATGGGTTGCAGGTCGGGGGGCAGTTATCGTTTGAAAGTTCGGGGTCGTGGGATACCTGGTCGGTTCTGCAGACGACCGCGGATTTAGCGGCGGGAACGCATACGGTTCGACTGGAAAGCGCATCTGATACCGGGTTGCCGAATATCGACAGTTTACTTGTCGCAGCGGGCGAGGTGGAAGCCGGTGTCTGCCAGGTTATCGTGGACACCGAAACTGAAGTGGATTCAGATGTCAGTCCGGAAACACCGATTACCATATGGATTGCGGGCGATTCCACTGTGGCCGACGGCAGCAGTTGTCCGATTGGCTGGGGCCAGGAGATTGATGCGCTGTTCAACGGTAACGTGACTACGGTAAACAGCGCGGTGGGCGGGCGCAGCATTCGCACCTGGCGATATGATGTATCTGACGTAATGGAGGACGGAGAGTGTGTGCTGAACACCGACGGCACCGGCGCCCCGATTATTCAGGATCGCTGGACATATATGCTGAACAACATGAGTCCGGGCGACTATCTGTTGATTCAGTTCGGAATTAACGATGGCGATCCTGCCTGTCCGAGGCATGTGGGAACCGAACTGTATCGGTCGGAACTCGGCGTGATGGCGGCCGCCGCCAGGGAGCGAGGCGCCAATCCGATTTTTATTACCCCGTTAAGCATGATTCGGTGTTCGGGAGATACGGCGATAGGGAGTCGCGGATTTCTGACAGAAACGTTCGCCGCCGGCGCTGAAAACAACGTTCCGGTGATTGATCTACATCAACTCAGCGTGGACTTGTACAATTCATTGAATTTCTGTCCGTTACCCGCCGGGTACACAGACATCAATGCATCTACCCCCGGTGAAGTGGGCGCGTTCTTCTGCGACGATCATACCCATCTGGATACACCGGGCGCGCAGGCGATTGCACAGGTTATCGCAGATGCGCTGGTGAATCAGTCGATTTCACTGGCGGCATGGCTTTTATAAGATGGTGTTGAATTCGGTTCATTTGGGTGACCCTTTTTAACGAACTTGCCAAACTTAAAGAAAGAAATGGGCGTTTATAAAGAAAGGTACGACAATGAAAAAAAATTTGTTACTTGTGCGTTTCATCAGTTTCACAGCGCTGTTACTGATGCTGAGTTGTTCGGAATTGGCTTCCGATAGTGGAACGATGGATGCCGACAGCGATAGTGACGGCGACGGCGACAGTGATTCAGACTCCGATACGGACGGCGATTCCGACGGTGATGGCGACTCCGATGGTGATACCGACAGCGATAGTGATACGGACAGCGACAGCGACACGGATAGCGACAGTGATACGGACAGCGACACAGATACTGACAGTGATACCGATAGCGACAGCGACACGGACAGCGATAGCGATACGGACAGCGATAGTGACACCGATAGCGATAGCGATACCGACAGTGATAGTGACAGCGACAGCGATACGGACAGCGACAGCGATACAGACAGCGACAGCGATACAGATGCGGACGCCGATGCCGATACCGATACCGATGCGGATACCATAACGATTCAGGAAGCCGATGGGTTATGTGTGGTCGAGGGAACAATTGACAGTAACAATACCGGGTTTACCGGAGATGGGTTTGCAAACACATCGAATGACATCGGTGCGGGGCTGGAATGGTCTGTGATCGCATCTGTATCCGGAAGCTACACCCTGGACTGGGTGTACGCCAACGGCAGTGGAACCTCACGGCCGGGAGATTTATTGATTAACAGTACTTCTGTAGCAAATGTGGATTTTCCGGCGACCACCGACTGGAATACCTGGTCAACGGTTTCAGCATCGGTTTCGCTGACGGCGGGTGAAAATTCCATTCGTTTGGAAGCGATAGCAGGAGACGGGTTGGCAAACATTGATTCGTTGACTGTGAGCGGAAACGGTGTCGCGGTGGGGTCTTGTGATGGCGATACCGATACAGACAGCGATACCGATACGGACAGTGATACCGATTCTGATTCGGATACTGACAGCGATACAGACACTGATTCCGATCCTTCGTGCAACCCGCCCGGTTCGGGGTTCTACCAGATGGAAGACTTGGATCGCGGTGTGGTTGCCGTTCAAGTGAGCGGCGGAGTGTACGTGGGGTGGCGCATGATGGGGTACGAATACGATAGAGAGAATCCCGCGAACGTTGCATACAATCTGTACCGCGATGGGACATTGGTTGCTACGGTTGCCGACTCCACGAATTATTTGGATAATGGTGGTTCCTCCGGTTCTTCATATTCAGTGAGCGCGGTTATCGGGGGTGTGGAATGCGGTCAGTCCGACGCGGTGGGGGTTCAGGGACAGAACTACATTCGGATTCCTTTGAATCCTCCTTCCGGCGGCGGTGGCTACGAAGCGAATGATGCCAGCCCCGGCGATTTGGATGGAGACGGTGAGTACGAGATCGTATTGAAATGGCAGCCCTACGATGCAAAAGACAATTCACAGTCCGGGGTGACCAGCAATACATACCTGGAAGGATTGAAACTGAACGGCACCAGCATGTGGCGCATCGATTTGGGTATCAATATTCGGTCCGGCGCCCACTACACCCAGCATTCGGTATATGATTTCGATGGCGACGGCCGTGCGGAGATTGCATGCAAGACCGCTCCGGGCACCCGAGACGGCCTGGGCAATTATCTGTCAACCGGTCCTGCGGCCAATGATAACGACAGTGCCGACTATCGAACCAGCGCCGGATACGTATTGACCGGTCCTGAATATTTCACGGTCTTTGACGGTGAAACCGGAGAAGAATTGGCCACGATTTTGTATCCTGTGCCGCGAAACAATAATCCTGCCAGCGCCGATGTTTCGGCCTGGGGAGACAACTACGGGAACCGGGTCGATCGATTTAACGGCGGCGTGTCTTTTGTGAGTGAACCGAGCGGCGTGACGTCCGGGAGACCGAGTATTATTCATCAGCGCGGGTACTATACACGTATGACTATCAGCGCGTTGAATTATCAAAACGGTCAATTGACTGAACTGTGGACGTACGACAGCGATATTGAGTCGGGCGGATTCGGCCAGGGGAATCATCAGATAATGACAATTGATGCCGATGGGGACGGCGGTATGGAACTGATTCCCGGGGCAGCCACCATTAACGACGACGGTTCGTTCCGGTGTTCAACCGGTGTGGGCCATGGCGACGCGTTGCATGTGGGTGAATTGATCGTTGGTGAGCGTCCTTCTGTATTTATGCCTCACGAAGGACAGGGCGGTCATGACCTGCACTTTGCCGACAATTGCCAGACAGTGTTCAATACGTCCGGCTCCGAAGACAATGGCCGGGGGGTTGCGGAGTATGTGAGTGCTTCGAATGTAAATGCCGCTTCCTGTTCAAGTAGCCGCGGAGGAGATGTTCACTGCGATACCGGTAATTCGGGTGCGCCGTCCGCCGGCAGCAACTTTCTGATCTACTGGGATGCCGATGAAGTGCGCGAACTGGCAGGAGGGAATGTCGTCACCAAATCCGGCGGCGGCACTTTGCTGACGGCCGGCGGGTGCGATGCCAATAACGGCACCAAGTCCACTCCCACATTGACGGCGGATTTGTTCGGCGATTGGCGGGAAGAACTGGTGCTTCGCGAGTCGGACAACACGGCAATACGTGTATACACCACCACAGATGTAACCGATATTCGGATTTATACATTGATGCATGACCCCACCTACCGAATGCAGGTGAGCATGGAACAGTCATCGTACAACCAGCCGCCCCATGTTCCCTTCCATATGGGCGTGGGTATGCAGATGCCGCCCACTCCAGATATTTATGTGCCCTGATAGAGGGTGACTTTCCATATTTTTTAAGCTAACCGACATGTATCGACCGCTGCGGGTGGCAGCTGTCTTCGGCTTGACTGAAAAAACGCCATGTGCAGATGGCGGTTCCAGAGCAGAAATCTTTCAAAGTTCTGATTTTCGAGTGTGGCACAGATTATGCGCCAGCCACGGCGCATGAGAAACCCTACAGGAAAGGACTTTGAAATGAGACACTATTTACGCAATTGGTTAACAGGGGTATCCCTGGGTACGTTGATGTTCGGCAGCCTGGCATGTGACACCATGGACGAAGAGCTGGTTCAGCAGGCAGATTTGCAGGTACGCAATGTTGTTTCCGCGCCTGCGGTCGGTTTCAGCGATGACCACGACGACGGTTCGAATTCGGGCTGGACGAATATCTGGTCACGGGGCTGGTATGAACTGAACG
This sequence comes from Deltaproteobacteria bacterium, assembly GCA_016936575.1. Classification (GTDB taxonomy): domain Bacteria; phylum Myxococcota_A; class Polyangia; order JAAYKL01; family JAAYKL01; genus JAFGXQ01. The sequence continues at coordinate 43,394 of JAFGXQ010000222.1, read as the reverse complement.
GCGCCATGCATCCCTTTGATGCCCGGCAACAGATGGGGCTGATTATCAACAATTCGGAAACCTCCACCAATGGGATTCTGGAGGTTGAGATGACTGCGGACCGGTGGAATGGACAACACGGTTGCGTGGCATTTCGGTACGCCAGCCCGGATGAATATTATTGTGTTGCGGTGCAGCCCGGCAACGAGTGGTCGAATCAGATTATTTTCATGAAAAACACCACCAACCCATACCAGGGAACAGTGGTTGGAACGCACAATGGCACCAGTACGTCATTCACCCTGAAGATTGAACTTCAGAACGATACGTTCGACATTTATCTGAACGGAGTTCATCGCGCCACGGTTGTTGATGCCGATTTGCCTGCCGGAAAAGTGGGTTACGGTTACAGCGACCAGTGGAACGCGTTCACCGCGTTCGATAAAATCACTTGGACCCCGGTACAGTATTCAGTATGCGGGAACGGAGTGGTCGAAGAAGAAGAAGTATGTGACGATGGCGTGAACGACGGCTCTTACGGCGGATGTGAACCTGGTTGCGGTGAATTGGCAGCGTATTGCGGCGATGGTACATGCGATGCGGAAGAAACCGAGCAGAACTGCGAAAACGATTGTCAACCCGACTACGAATTGGCGCTCGTGGTGCAGTATGATCTGGTGATTGACCTCACCGATGAGATTATCGAGTACATGGGGGATATGCTGGCAGAGGGATACAAAGTGAAAGTGATTCCCTGGTCGGACAGTGACGGCGGGGCCGTTGAGCTGCGGAACCAGCTGATTGCGGAGTACAACCGTTCAAATATTTCCGGTGCGTGGTTTATCGGTGACCTGCCGGCCGCGTGGTACGAGCAGATCGGCTTCAGCGATGCCCATGAGGAATTTCCGTTCGATTTCTATTTTATGGATATGGATGCGAACTGGACCGACGCGGATAGCGACGGCATTTTTGATGGTCACGATGGCATTCAGACAGAAATTTTTGTGTCTCGCATTACGGGCAGCATCGCAGAAATCGAAGCATACTTCGACAAAATCGCTGAGTATCGCGCGGCCGGATTATCGGTAGACCCCTCGTCGTATCTGTTCAAAGATGACGATTGGGCAGACGAAACATCCACCGCCACCCACGGACTGGAAGCGATATACGATACCGTCGATTTCTGCACGACAACCGCCTGCACTACCCGACAGAACTATATGGATCGCGTGACCGGTATGGGCGCCGGTTTTGTATATCAGTGGATTCACTCCAGTCCGACAACGCTGTATATCAGCGGAGAAGGAAGTGGAACAGTGAATGTGTCCGATATTCGGACCGGCGGATTTCAGGGGGCGTTCTACAACCTCTTTGATTGCTCCGCGGCACGGTTTACTCAGGAAAACCTCGGTATGACGTATGTGATGCAATCCGACAAAGGGTTGGGCATCCTCGGTTCCACCAAAACCGGAAGCACCTATGCACCTGAAGTCTTTCATGCGCAGCTCGGCGCGGCCGATACCTGGGGAGATGCTTTTGTCGCCTGGGTGAATGATACTGGGGTGACGAATGAGCTGTGGCATATGGGGATGGTCATTATGGGCGATCCGATGTTGAAACTGACGGCCCCAAGTGCTCCTGAAGCTGCCGCAAGCGCAGCCACCGTTGCCGCTCCGGCGGCTCCGGTTGAATTGAGCGCAAAGGAAATCAAACGCCTTGAGCGTTTGATGGCGAAACACGCGCATGATAAGGAATTGAAGAATTTCAAAGAGTACAGAAATTCACATCGCAAGTTTTTTCAATAACCCACAGTAGTCGCTTATCTGAACACTTCCAAATCATCTTGCTGTGATGGCTTTTCCGTTGGGAACAATTCGTTTCGAAACGGTGAAATATCGATTGCCCCGTCGCCCTCTTTCAATGCATCTTCCAATTGATTTATCTGCCATGGCGACGAGCCGATGGAGTGAGAGTATTCAATGGATTTCTGTGCCGACGCTCTATCGCCCATCTGCGCGAAATAGATGGCATCGAGATAGTGCGACCAGCTCAGAAAGCGCCATGTTTCGTGCTCTTTCCATTGGGTGCCCACCAATTCATAAAACCGTCGCCAGCGTTGCATGTGGGTATCTGAAACCGCAATCACGTCCGTGCGGCTGATAGGTTCCGGCACCGCGGTGTACAGGATGCCGGACGGAAGCAGATGCATCATCGCTTTCGCTTCCGACCAGGGGCTGGGTTCCACGCGGATGGGATATTTGAGTGCCAAATCGGATATGGCCTTTTCTGTGATTTCACCTTTTACAAAGATTGACCAGGCAAGACGCTTCAGTTCGGGCATTTCCGCAGTTACAGACGCCAGGTATCCGGGGTATCCGAATAATTGCGGGTTCACTACATGAATGAGCGGTCTGGATCCATCGATGTATCTGGCGCTGTACAGCACAAAGAATAGCTTGTAGTAGCTGCTGAGCGCTACGGTTCCGTCCGGCACATCGGCCAGCGCGGCGTCGTATACCAATCGTGTGCTGTTGAACTCCTTCAAATCAGTGGTATGGTGCGCATCTTTCGCCTGATATATCGGAAACGCAATGCATGCAACCGCCAATACCGGAGCGATGCTGGATGCATACCTGAACGAACGGTAGAGCACATGGGCGGCAATGCCGAACAATACGGCAACGAATAGCGCGGTTACTGCAACGGTCGGAAGAATGTAGCCGTAGTAGTCCGGGTTGAACGGGTCAATGCCCATCAGCGAACGCATGAATAAGGTGATTCCCTGCAGTAGAATGAGGATCACTCCGGCCAACCGAGTTGATTTTCGGCGCAGCAGCAGGTATGCCCCGGCCAGCGAGGCGATAACAACAATCGGGCCCAACTGTCCCATGAGCGAAAGAATGGCTTCCTGGGTATTGTCCTGCAGATACGCAGAACTCTCCTGGTGGATGGATTTCTGATACACTTTGGCAGATACGACCCAGAAGAAATCTTTCATCGAATGCACACCGCCGAAGGCTACCGGAACACCTGCCAATGATCGAAGATGCAGAAACAGGTAGGGAATCAAACCGACCAGTGCTGCTGCAGCCATTTTACTGTATTGAAGCAGCGGGGTTTTGGTTTCTTCTTTCACGACCGCAACCAGTGCAGGCAATGCCGCCGGCAGGGAGACCAGCATAATGAAATGGTGGTTGGTTGCACCGAGACCGAATATAAACGATGCAAGGACCAGCAAATTGATTTTGTGCTCTGGAATGTCGTCGCTGAGGCTGAATTTCAGTACCGGATACAATGCCGCAAGAACCAGCATGATTTGCAGTGCATACACTTCCTGGCGAACCATCTGAAACCACCAGGCGTGGGTAACGGACGCCAGAAGGGATGCACTCAACGCCAGCGCGGCATTGAACCATTCCGGAGTCGCCTGGGTTGCTTTCGACAACACGAGGTATGTACATTTGTACAACAGGAACGACGCAATCGCACCCGCGGTCGCACTCGCCAGCGATACGCGAAATGCGATGGTGCCGAACGGCAGAAGGGTGAACGGTTTCGACAGCATGACATACAGCGGATGTCCCGGCGGATGCGGAATGCCGAGCGTTTGCACAGCTGCAGTGAACTCGGGACTGTCAAGCCAGTACGGTTCGCTGGTTGCGTTCAGGATAGAAAGCGCGAGTGGAATTGCCGCAGCAGCGAGGGCGGTCAGTTGAACAAAAATAGAGGACGTTGAAGGTTTCATCAGCGTGTGTTCGTTTCTTAAAACCGTGCTTATCTCGTCCACGCCCATTTGGGGCCGAAGTCCTTGCATTCGGGCTTATCGTTGGCGGGACAGTAGATTCGCACATGGTAGTGGTCCCAATGAGCGCTTTTCGACGGTTGTTTCATTATTTGTTCCGCTTTGCGAACGAGGGTGGGTGAGACTCCGGTCTCCGCCGCATAATCCAACAGCAATTGTTCCAGATGGTCGGCGATGAAAATCCATTGGACACCGGCGTAGGGAGATTCGATCAGTTGTCGTACCAGCGCCCAGTTCCGTTTCAAGTCAAATTTGTATTTCATCGCCGGTTTGATTGAGAAGCCGTTTTTATCAAATGGAACCAGTCCGTTGAGTGCGACCGGATGACCGTTATTATCCAGCGCATAGAATCCGAAGTCTACGTCGCGGCCGTTTTGATGAGACGCGTGATGGTCGAATCTGCCTCCGGTGCGTTTGGAGAGGTCGCCTATTGCAAGGGGTTTCCCCTTGTGTTTCTGGTGTACTTTGAACGTGGCATGTTTTACCAGCATCACCAGTTCGGTAACCCCGAATCGCGCTTTTCTTTCCTTGGCAGTATTCAGCAACTGATAGCCTGAACCTTTACTGGGCAAAACTTCGCCATGCTTCAGTGCACCATTGTGGGGAAGTCCAATCGAAATGGACAACGACGATGCTGCGGATAAACTATATTTTGTGCCGAATGATATAGGGGCCGCAAGTCCGAAAAAAACGAAAAAGATCAGGAAAATGTGTTTTTTATTCGACATGTGCGTCCATTTCATGTTTAAGAGCCTAGCAAATTTTTTTGCCGTCCCCAATTTTTAGGCCAATTGACAGGGAGATGGTGAAATGATAGCTATTATAAAACGCCTGGAGTCGCTGGTTGTAAGGACTGGGCCCATGGCACGAACTTCAATTGAGGAGATGAAAATGTCAGTCTTTCACACCGAGAAAAAACAAGAGATTATTGCAAAATTTAAAAAACACGATAGCGATACCGGTTCTCCCGAGGTCCAGATTGCATTGTTGACCGAGCGTATCGTATATTTGACCGAGCATTTCAAAGAACACAAAAAAGATCACCATTCCCGGCGCGGTCTGTTGAAACTGGTATCGAAACGTCGTCACATGCTTGACTATCTGAAACGCAAAGACGTTGAACGCTATCGTGCCATCACCAAAGAACTCGGTATCCGCAAGTAGTTTCCCTCTCCTTACTTTTCCTTCTCTTCGCATTTCCAATCGTACAGAACAAAATACAGTTGTTTGGGCGCCGCATTTGTAATCGATTATTTTTTGTCATGCGTACTGGGCGGTTTTCCGGATTTTTCATATTTAAAAAAAATCATACCGATGTGTGGTTTTTACGGTTCACAACAACGTGCATGTACTTTATAAGCCCTCCTCATTTTGTGGCGATATCGCCGAAATGTTTGAAATTATTTACTGTTTAAATTGATTAATGGAAGGACAACGTAGAATGAGACTTATGTATTGGTTCATATTGATGTTCATTTGGATTTTGGCATCGTGTAACTCGGCCGGTGAGAGTGACAGTGGCGAAGATGGTAGTGCCGAGAATACAATTTCCACATGTCAGGATGGAGAAGATAACGACAGCGACGGTCAGGTAGACTGTAACGACAATGATTGTGCGCCGTTCGTGGTCTGCGGCAGTTCGGCAGATGGTGATAGTGATACAGATAGTGACTCAGACACCGATGCAGATAGTGACACAGACGCAGATACGGATAGCGACACGGATACGGACAGCGATACAGATACGGATACGGACAGCGACACGGATACGGACACGGATACGGACACGGACACGGACACGGATACGGACAGCGATACAGACACGGATACGGATAGCGATACAGATACGGATACGGATAGCGACACGGACACGGACACGGATACGGACAGCGATACAGACACGGATACGGATACGGACACGGATACGGACACGGACACGGATACGGATACGGACACGGATACGGACACGGATACGGATACGGACACGGATACGGACACGGATACGGACACGGACAGCGATACAGACACCGATGCGGATAGTGACACAGACGCGGATACGGATAGCGACACGGATAGTGATTCGGATGTGAATTGCGATGACGGTTTGGATTGCACTACCGATATCGCGACAGCGGAGGGGGAATGCGTACACACTATTGATGCTGCTTTTTGCGTCATCGATGAGGCATGTGTACCGAGTGGCGAAGTCAACGGAGATGCGCCATGTCAAACCTGTTCCCCAGTGGATTCGCAAATTGAGTGGACGACTCTGACAAACGGGGAAACCTGTGAGTTTTGCAAGGTGTGTTCCTCCGGGGGCACATGTGAAAAATCCGATTCCTGTTGTGATATGCGTGATTTCTACGGTAATGAGCATATTTGCGACGTTTTTTACGCCGAAGAATACCTGGTGGAGGACGGATGTCAGCTGGGCGTTTCATACGCCACGTATTCGGAAATTCGACGAAACGCTTCAGCCAGCGGCCACGTCTGTGACAACGGAACCTGGAGTACGCTGGGCGGAGGAGGCGGCGCAAATTACGGAATCTACGACCAATCTGTCGAAGGCTCTATCTCGTTGAATGAATCTACTTGTGAGCGGTTTCCCAAGGTGGTCGAACTGCAATGTTCGAATGTATGCACATTGCAAAACCTGCCGCTCCCGCTTCGCAAAGGACTTTGCTCATCGTATTCATCCGGTTTGAATGTGCTGGAGGGAACGGTGGTCGGCGTGCGTCGTTGTGAGGAAACGTTTTTCAACTGTGAAGAAACGACCGTGGTTTGCGACGGCAAGAATTGGGGAACCATGCAAATCGCAACAGTGGAAACCCCGAACGATGATTTGTCAATGAACACCGATACGTGGTTCAAGCGAATCGACGGGGTGGAAACCGAATTGTATTCGGTAGAATGCGAAGATATTACGTGTCAATTCATTGATTTGGCGCTTACCGATTCAATACAGTTTTTAGAGGGCATGTGTACGTCTGCCAGTGCCGAAACGCAAACGGCTGTGGAAGGTGAAGAAGTATATTATTCTTACTCATCTTCATCGCCGGGCAGCATCGGAGGGGCTTCCTCAACCCAATACATTTGCGGAGCCGACGGCACCTGGACGATGGTCGGTCCGGGAGGTTCCGGAGGTACCAGTTGTCCCACCTGTGATTGGTCCTTTACCGATTCATGGCGAGTAGATGGCGAAACCGTGCAGACAGCAACCTGTGTAAATCGATGCCGTACGTACGATTCAGAATATTTCGAGTACGGCGCGGAAACCGCGTTCAGCACCAGTATTCGTGCCGGGCAATCGTTTACGCGTTGCGTGTACGAATCGGGAAATCTCGTTTCGAGCGTGGTGGAGGCGTGTTCAACCCTGGTCGGCGCGCCGCGCGAGTGGGAAAATTTCGGCACCGACAGCACGTGTCCGCAAACAGTCTCTGAACTGAACGAAATGGGTACTGTTTATCCGAACATGACCCCGTGCTCCACCGGAAATTGCGTGTTCTGGAAAACCAGCGCCGGAAATGTAACAAAAACCGTAGACTATTAGTCGGCAGCGAGCCACTCGGCCGGAAGCCTACCACATATAAAGGGTCGCTTGTTTCGCTTATTGAGCGGAGTCATCTCTTCAAAGAAAATTAAAAATTCTGTTTCGACGGTTTTGTCTGAAATCACTTTCTTCCCATTCGCAGATGTGCGATCCTTTTTTGGAGATAAACACAATTTCTGAAGGAGCGATGAATCATGTCGAATGGAAAGTCGGGCAATATGGCGGCAACGATTGTCACGTCAGTACTCACCTCAGCGCTGATCACCGCGGGGATGTTATATCTTTCGGGGAATTTGCGATTCGAGATCGGTGCGCAGCAGACAGCGACGGAGTCGGAGAATGTGACGGTTGAAGCGAATGAGATGGTGGAAACCCCATCGGTGAAGGGGCTGACTACTGAAACCGCGGTGGACGTCTTGAAAGGGCGCGGCCTGAGATTGGTGGTGAAAGAGGAACGAGCCGACAATGAAGTTCCGGTGGGCCAAATTTGCGAGCAGAGTCCATTGGCCGGGTCAACATTGAACAGCGGCAGCGAGGTGACTGTGGTGGTATCGACCGGCCCAGATTTAATTGTTGTGCCGGATGTGACCGGAAGGTCGCTTGAAGAGTCAAAGAAAATCCTTGCAGATGCCGGATTCGCCGTTGGTGAGATTACCGAGGTCGATACCGGGGAGCCGGGAACCGTAACTGCGACGGTGCCGGTTGCCGGCGCGCTGATTGATCTGGGCGCGTCGATAGAAATGTCGGTGGCCGGTTCTATCACCGTACCCAAAGTGGTGGGGATGTCCGTTTCGAAAGCGAAAAAAGCATTGACGGATGCGGGCTTGAAGGTTGGTGCGATTCGACGGGGCTATTCTGACTACATGAATTATAACGCGGTGATGACTCAGGAGCCCAAAGCCGAGGAAGCTGTCCCGTCCGGAACGGAAGTGAACCTCACTATCAATGCTGATTAGATATTTTACCACTTGGTGATGAAGTTTCCCTCATCATCCGTGTCTGACAGGCGAAACCATGAGTACGAGATGGTTTCGACGGCTTCGAGCGCGACCTGTTTATTCTGCTCGTAGTCATTTTCTTCGACTCTCCAGAACACCACGTGGAAAATGCCTGCATTGTTACGGGTTTCTACCGCCGTAATGGATGTGAGCAGGTGAAAACGCTTTCCATCCAACTCAAAAGACGCATCGGAGAAATAGGATCTGCGTCCATGCTCGCCGATTGCTTTTTGGGTGAATGCAAGCGGGGTATCAAAGGTGATGTTTTTTTCAAACCCTTGTATGTATCCGGTAATCACTGCTTGAATGTCTTGTTCCAATGTGCCTTCTCCGGAGAGTGGCTGAGAAACAACATTGATATGGATTCCCGCCATATCGATGGCGGCATACCCTTGCTGCGGATCGCAGTTTACCGCACTGTCCTTAGATACGGTGAGAAACCAGTCATTCTCTTTTGAAAAGACAACGTTGGATTTTTCATCGTTTTCCACCATGACGCATAACGGCGTGGAAGCCGCAGCATTGCCGTATTCATTGTTCGGCGTTTCTGTTTGGGGTGAACTTCCGCCGCAGGCGCTGGTCGGCAATGCGGCAAGCAGGCAGAGAAAAAACCATTTTTTTGTGTGTGAAAATATATTCAACATAAAACCTCTCTTTTTCGTTGGTGTACTTTTCTATACGTAGCATACGGATATTTCTGCGGCAACGAGAACAGGGCATATGGGCAAGGCAATCGCGTATGTTTCGCTTGTTGAAATGTTTTTTCGATCTGTTTCGGGTTGCAACTCGATTTTCTCCAAAAAATGTGCTACAGAAGCATCTGATTTGGGGGACCTAATCACCGTGCACCGGATGTGCGGATTCGATAGTCTTGCTCCGTGGGCGCGTTTTTTTAAGATTCAGAACGCGAATAGGGACCAGGACTACCAACCGAAAGCACATTCAAACACGCACGGCTTTTACATATTGTCGTTATTATACGGCAGAAAGGTGAAGTGTATGTTTATTCGAGAAAGTGTTACGATTGGTAACAAAGAAATCACTATCGAAACCGGACGAATTGCCAAACAGGCGAGCGGAGCGGTCATGATTGGTATCGGCGATACGGTCCTGCTGGTGGCTTCTGTTGGAAACAAAGAAGTAAAAGAAGGAACAGATTTTTTTCCGCTGACGGCCAACTACACCGAGCGCCAATACGCGGCGGGCAAAATTCCCGGTGGCTTTTTCAAACGAGAAGGGCGTCCGAGAGAAGATGAAATTCTAACTTGTCGTATCATGGATAGACCGATTCGGCCGATGTTTCCCGACGGATTCTATAATGAGGTTCAGGTGGTTGCGACGCTGATGGCATCAGATCGTCAGAACAAGGCAGATGTGCTTGCACTCATCGGCGCTTCCGCCTCGTTGCATTTTTCGGATATTCCGTTTGATGGGCCGGTGGGCGGTATTCGTATCGGGCGCGTTGACGGGGAGTTTGTTGCGTTTCCCACGGTTGATGAATTGGCGAACAGCGATATGGACATCGTGATGGCGGCCACCCGTGATGCGATTACGATGGTGGAAGGGGAAGCCAAAGAGATTCCTGAAAAGGTACTGATTGATGCGCTGGAATGGGGGCATCAGCAGATTATGCCGCTGCTCGACTTGCAGGATGCGATTCAGAAGAGCGTTGGAAAAACAAAATGGACTGTAACGCCGGTGCAGAAAGATGAAGCCATTGCCGCGAAAGTGGCTGAGCTGTTCACCGATAAAATGGAAGCGGCCACATCTGTATTGGCCAAGCATGAACGATATGAAACCATCGATGCATTGACGCAGGAGGCGGTTGCCGCTTTGAGTGCGCAATTCCCCGAAAAAGAGGGCGATATTGCGGGGGCGATGGGCAGCCTGAAAAAGAAAGTGGTTCGCGAGCGGGTTCTCTCTAAAGGACAGCGGATTGACGGACGCGGATTGACGGATATTCGCCCCATTACGACAGAAGTTGGGGTATTGCCGCGGGTACACGGCAGTGCGTTGTTCACTCGAGGTGAGACGCAGGCGCTGGTGTTCACCACGTTGGGTATGCCCGGTGATGAACAACGTTTGGACGGTATTTATACCGAAGATACCAAGCGCTTCATGTTGCACTACAATTTCCCGCCGTATTCGGTGGGCGAAGCGCGTCCCATGCGTGGAACATCGCGACGTGAAATCGGCCATGGCGCATTGGCGGAGCGTGCATTGGAGAGCATGTTGCCCTCAAAAGAGGAATTCCCATACGCCATCCGTATCGTGAGCGAAATCACCGAATCCAACGGGTCGTCGTCAATGGCCAGCGTATGCGGCGGCTGTATGTCGCTGATGGATTGCGGTGTGCCGATTAAGGCGCCGGTAGCCGGTATTGCCATGGGACTGATGTCCGATGGCGACCGTACGGCGATACTTTCCGATATTTTGGGTGATGAAGATCATATGGGCGATATGGATTTTAAGGTGACCGGCACCAAGGACGGCATCACTGCGGTTCAAATGGATATTAAAATCAAAGGGCTGGCACGCGAGATTATGGAAAAAGCGCTGGAGCAGGCGCGGGCCGGACGGGTGCATATCCTCGGTCGTATGCTTAGCACCTTGGAATCGCCTCGCGAGGAACTGTCCCGCTGGGCGCCGCGTATTCAGACCATTAAAGTCAAGCCCGATCAGGTTCGTGTGGTCATCGGTTCCGGCGGAAAAACGATTCGCGGCATTGTGGAGCAGACCGGCGTACAGATTGACGTTCAGGATGACGGTACAATCAATGTTGCATCATCAGAAGTGGACGCTATTGAACGCGCCATCGCGATTATTGAAGGTCTTGTAAAAGAGCCCGAGGCTGGTGAGGAGTACGAAGGAACGGTGGTTCGATTGGCGGACTTCGGCGCGTTCGTGAACATTTTGCCGAACTTGGATGGATTGCTGCATATTTCGGAGATGGCATGGGAGCGAGTGGAGAAGGTCGAAGATATTTGTAAAGAGGGCGATACCATGCGGGTGAAGGTGCTGGAAGTCGAAAAAGGTTCCGGCAAAATTCGTCTGTCGCGCAGAGTGCTGCACGAGAAACCGGAAGGATACGAAGAGCGCCCGCCGCGTCCCCCCAGAGACAGGGATGACCGTGGTGGTGATCGGGGCCGAAGTCGAGACCGTGGCGGTCGGGACGATCGCGGGAGAAGTAGACGGGATGACCGGGGCAGGGGACGCGATGATAGGGGTCGCGATGATCGGGGTCGCGGGGATGACCGCGGGCATCGTCGTCCGCCGAGAGATCGAGATCGGGACAATGAGCGAAGCCGCGACAGAGATGGTGAAAAAGGCGGCGAATAGTCTTGATATGGTCCGACCCCACCACAAATGAAACAACTTCTCGCACAACTGGATGAAACACCCACCGATATTGAGTTGCTGACGACCCTATTGGATGTACGGGGAGCGGATGCAGAGATTCTTCGCGATGCTGCAACCGAATGCATGCATGCGCATGTGGGCGACAATGTGTATTTTCGAGGCTTGGTGGAGGTGACCAATCGTTGTCATTTGAACTGCTATTATTGCGGCATTCGGCGAGATCGGGATATTCCCCGGTACACGGTTCAAGCCGATGATATACTGGCGGCTGCAAGGTTATGTTCGCGATTGGGGTTCGGTTCACTGGTGCTGCAATCCGGCGAAATTCGGTCGGATAGCTATGTGAATTTTATTTGCGATATAGTGGCCCGAATTAAACGGGAAACCCGTACCGTGCAACAGCCGAACGGTCTGGGCATTACGTTGAGTTTGGGTGTTTTTTCCAGAACACAGTATCAGCGAATGTTTGACGCCGGCGCGCATCGCTATCTGCTTCGTATTGAAACATCTGATGATTCGCTGTTTGCGCGGTTGCATCCACCCGCACAGTCTCTTGCGGAACGATTCGAAGCATTGAATACACTTCGTGAAATCGGATTTCAAGTGGGAACCGGTGTGATGATTGGGTTGCCGGGGCAGACCACGCGGATGCTGGCGCAGGACGTGTTCACGTTCAAGCGTTTAGATGTGGATATGATTGGTATGGGGCCGTTTTTACCGTCGTCCGATACACCGATGGGGCATGCGCAGATTCTCTCATCGGCGCAGCGACTCCAGTTGGGACTGAACATGATCGCGGTGACGCGACTGGTCTGTAAAGATATCAATATCGCTTCAACCACCGCATTGGAGGGGCTGCATCCGCACGGACGACTGCTGGGTTTGCAGTACGGCGCCAATGTGGCGATGCCGAATCTCACACCGGCGGAAAACCGTGTCAATTACAAGTTATACGACGACAAACCGACCGCGCAATCGGTGGACGGGGCAGTTGCCGCGATTGAAAGCATCGGTCGCCGGGTAGCGAAAAATGTCTTTGGCGACTCAAAACATTTTTTTAACAGGTGTTCGTGACGCAGTTAAAACAGTATCGACAGATGTAGGCCGACTGACCCGAAAACCGGTTTTAAACAGTTTCTGCCCAATTTTGACGATTTTTCTGGACCTTTTACGACTTTATGTTAACAAGACAACCTCAGTTTGGGTGATTTTCGCCCAAAAGGGAAAAAACGTTGACACGCTAGCGGTTTTACGTAAACTGCAGCCTTCGATTTTGGGGCTGTGCCCAAAAAACGAGGAGCTTACGAATGAATACAGCATGTGGCCTTTTAGGTAAAAAGATAGGAATGACGCAGGTTTTCGAGGCCGACGGTTCTAGATTGTCGGTAACCGCCATTGAGGTGGGTCCCTGTACCGTCGTTCAGAAACGCACGATGGAAAAAGACGGCTATGTAGCCCTCCAGCTCGGATACGTGGAGAAAAAAGAAAGCCGTGTGAATCGCCCGGAAATGGGTCATTTCAAAAAAGCGGATGTTACTCCCAAACGATACCTGCGCGAATTTCGCGTGTCTCAGGAAATCGCCGATAAATACGAAGTTGGTCAGGAAATCAATATTGACCTGTTCCGTAACGGCGATGTGCTTGATATTAAGGGGACCAGCAAGGGAAAAGGATTTGCCGGTGTGGTAAAAACGTACGGGTTCCGTGGCGGCAGCTCTACCCACGGTGTGCATGAAGCATATCGTCACGGTGGTGCACTTGGTATGTGTATGACTCCCGGACGTGTTCTGAAAGGCAAGAAAATGGCCGGTCATCACAGCAGCAAAACGGTTACCCAGCAAGGAATGAAGATTGTTCGTCTGTTTGCTGGCGACAACCTGATTTTTGTAAAAGGTACCGTTCCCGGTAGCCGAAACAGCCTCGTTCAGCTTCGTCCCGCCCTGAAAGGCTGATTCTTCCCGTGGGCGGAAATCGCCGAAAGCAAGATCATTTTGGAAAGCGCGCCAAGCGCGAGAAGTATCCTGCGCGTTCAGTCTACAAACTGGAAGAAATCGATAATCGCGTAAAATTGTTGCGGCCGGGTATGTGTGTGCTCGACTTGGGCGCCGCGCCGGGGTCATGGAGTTTATACGTGGCCGATAAGGTGACGTCTTCCGGGCGTGTGATTGCGGTGGATCGCGCACCGATGACCATTGGATTGCCGGCGCAGGTAACCGCGGTGACCGCCAGCGCGCTCGACATCACGCCCGAGCAACTCATTCCCATGATTCCGAAAGATGGGTTCGATGTGGTCATTTCTGATATGGCGCCGCGTACCAGCGGACATCGCTTTGTGGACCAAAGCCGATCATACAATTTATTTATCCGGGCGCTGGAGCTGGCAGCGGATTTGTGCCGGCCGGGGGGGAAGTTTGTCGGTAAGATTTTTGTGGGAGAAGATTTTGAGGATGCGCGGCAGCAGGTTCGGGCGCTTTTCGGCACGGAGAAAATTGTGCGGCCGAAAAGTGTTCGGTCCGAGAGTTACGAAACATATGTGGTCGGTATGTCGAGAGTTTCTCGCTCCGAAAGTTGATCTCTGAACGTTCGATCATTTTTCGCAACGAAAAATGTTCATTCCGCTCTTTTTTGAAACATCACTTAAGGTTATACTGTGGCTGGAAAATCGAATAAGGCAATGTTACCCGCCAGTGTTAGGAGTCCGTATGTTTCGAAAAAGTATTTTATTAGCGTTTGGATGCAGCATTTTTTTAATGGGATGTGAGACCGAAGTGAAAATTGTCAGCGTTGAACCCACAACAATTAATTTCAACGCGAAAACACAATCCACCAGGGTTAAGGCCCAGGGGTTGGAACTGCGTGGAACGCCGATTCCGGGTGTTCAATTCACCTACCGGTCAGATAACACGTCGGTAGCGGAAGTGTCTGCAGATGGCACGGTTCGGCCGGTGTCCAACGGCAGCGCGACGATTATCGCGTCAACCACCGACGGCAAACAGGGGGAGTCGTTTGTGAAAGTATGCATGCCCCAGGAACTGGTTTGCGATCCGCCGGCAGTGTTGAATTTACGTGTGGGGACCGCTGCGCCGATTAAGTGCCATCTCATTGATTGCAAAGAAGAAACGATAACTGGTACCATCGAGTATATCGAGGCTGACAAAGAGGCGTTGTTTAAAGATCCCAGCGCAGAAGGTACGTTTGTGGGGAAAGTGGTTGGAGACACCAAAGTTACGGTGAAAGGCGGCGGTCTGGAAAAAATGATTACCGTGAAAGTTGCCGAGCAGCTTTTCGCTCCCGGCATGGGACCGGGCAGCGGCGGCGGTGGTGGTGGTGGTGGAAATGAAAAAGAGCGCCGCAACAAAGATCCGTATAACGAGGGCAGTTCCGCCGGTCAATTCAATCATATTTTGAAAAATATGTAGTTTTGAGAGAACTAAAGTTTTACGGGATAATAGGAACTCTTCTTGACTACCCACGCGCGAAATTGGTAGTTTGAACTGTTCGTTTGTTTTGAGAAACCTGTACCCAGGAGAATCTTATGCGTCGAATGACGGCGAAATATTTTTTCTTTGTTGCTGTTGTGGCGGAGTTGACATTTTTTGCAGGGAATGGGAGCGCCAATAAACTCGACTTGACGGTAGGGCGGTTCATCGAATGCACTCCTGACGGTGTGGACTGTATTGCACACAACGGCGCGTATGAGCAATTCATGGCCGAGTATGCTTTCGGTGTTTCTCCCAAACTGCTCGCTTCATCCAGCACATTGGGGTATTCGGGGTTTTATCTGGGGATTGAGAGTTCGATTGCCGGCGTTCCGTCCGACGGTACATCCCGGTTCAATGCGACGGCCCGTAATTATGAAGATGCCAGATGGCGTGTGGGAACAGCTGACGGCGCAGCCGGTTCTCCTCCTGCAATGTTTTTTCCCACGGTTCACGTACGAAAAGGATTGCCGTGGTCCATGGAACTGGGCAGTTCAATCAGCTACCTGGCGCAATCTGAGTTGGTGGCGTTGGGCGGCGAGGTGAAATGGTCTTTATTTGAGGGGTATCGAAAAGGATTCCTCGGCGTCATGCCTGATTTGGCGGTTCGTGGAACGGTGAATCGCATTATCGGAGAGACCGATGTGGATATGACGCTGGTGGGCGCGGATGCGGCGATTTCGTATCCTATCGGCATCGGGGGAATGATTTCAATCGAGCCGTACGCCGGATACCAGTTCATGTGGACAATTATTCGAACTGAACCGATTGCGTTGTACGATAGTTCCACGGATCCGCCGACTCTGGTACAGTCCACTGCAAATCATTTTGATGCCTCTGAGGCCAATATGACCGGGCCGAATCTCACTCGCAACAACGTGTTCGGTGGTATTGTGTTTCGGTATGAATTGCTGACGGTAACGATGGATTGGACAGTGGGATTGCCCGGTAGCTGGACGACCAAGCAGTATATGGTACCGGGTGATGCAGCGATGCAGAATGTGGATGTCAAGGTCGGCACGCAGCTGAAATATTCCTTCGGGGTCGGTCTTCAGTTTTAAGTTTCTCCAAGTCAGATATGCTCATTTTGAAGAAGTTATGCTCATTTGTTTGTACTGTCGGGTAGTGTTGAAATCATCAATTGTATATTGGATTGGTCCGTTTGTTTGAATATTCGATTCGGAATATGGTAGGCTCGGTGCTGATGATGTGCATTTGGTTGACAAGATTTGGTTGGGTTGTTATCGGCGTGGCTGGAATGATTGTTGTCGGATGTGAACGGGAACTGAATCTTGGATTACCGGCTGAACCACCAAATGCCGATGATACCGCGTCGGACACAGATACCGATTCTATTGATTCTGATACGGCCACCGATTCCGACACAACGGATAGTTCTACCTTAAATATTGATTCCGACACCTCGTCAGCCGATTCCGATACGGAATATCATGCTGCAGATTCAGAGGAGATGTCTGAAAACCGCTCGTACAATGAGACCATGCGAACGATTACTGTTCCCCCTGCATATGAACGAAACGAACGCCACTATGAATGCAACACCTGAGTCTTTGCCAACGGTTGATTTACTCGGCCCCTGTCCTTCGGACGTCCGGATTGTTCCGGAACGAAGGTTGTACTCCTTTGATCCTGAATTGTTGGATATTGATGCACTGAAGGTGGTTCGTCGGTTGAAACGGTTTGGGTATCAGGCCTATCTCGTCGGGGGATGCGTTCGGGATTTGTTGTTGGGGGCGCAACCGAAAGACTTTGATGTGGTCACTTCCGCACGGCCTGCAGAAATAAAGCAGCTGTTTCGAAATTGTCGACTCATTGGCCGCCGGTTTCGCTTGGCGCATCTTCATTTTAAGAACCAGAAAATCATTGAAGTGGCCACATTTCGACGGGAGCCCACCGCTGAGGATGACTTGAGTTCTCGCCATGCAGCCCAGAATTTATTCGGCAATGAGGTGGATGACGCGATTCGGCGAGATTTTACAGTAAATGCGCTGATGTATGACGTGGAGGCAAAAGAAATTCTAGATTGGGTGGGTGGTTTGGCCGACGTGGAGAGTCGAACCATTCGTGCAATCGGCGAACCGCAACGTCGTCTTCCCGAAGATCCGGTGCGCATTCTGCGCGCGGTGAAATTTGCGAAGAAATTGGATTTGAGAATTGAGTCTGAACTGTATGCGGAAATGAGCCGATTCTCCCCGTTGATTGCCGAATGTTCAAAGGCGCGGCTACTGGAGGAAATGTTTAAAGTATTGCGCAGCGGGTATGGTGCAACTTGCTTGGCGATGTTGCATGACATCGGTGCGCTGGCGCATATCCTGCCGGGGCTGGATACTTCTATACAAGAGAACGGAAACGCGTCATTCGCACTGCTGGAGCAGGCGGACATTTGGAATCGCAACCATCGAAATGTATCGGATGCGTTGCTGCTGGGTGCGCTGTTATACCCGGCGCTTGAGACGTGTATCTGGGAAGCGCAAGATGTTTCAAAGGCGCTCTCCGCTGCGTTTAAACCGTTGGTGCATCCGCTTCAGTTTACCAAAAAAAATATGGCTACCGTACGGTATGCATGTGTGGTGCAACGACGTATGTTGCGCGGGCCGAGAAACCGCCGCGTGAAGAAGTTAGTTGATCGGGACTATGCCCTTGAGGCAGTGGATTTGCTCGAATTGTCGGGAAAAGCACCCGCGCCGGTCGTCGAACAGTGGAGACAGTTGATTGCATCTCGAATGACGCAGAAGAAGCCAGCGCCCGGGAAGCCGCGGGCCAGACGGCGTCGCCCGCCGGTGAAGCGGACAAGAACGCTGAAAACGTCTGACGGGGTTCAAACTGCGCCGAAAGCATAAAAAACGGACGAAAAAAGGTGAAGTTTGGGTCGCTGATTTGACTCTCATTTTTCAGTCGCTTAAAATAAGCCCAACGATAATGTATAATGATAGTTATAAAATGGGTTTACGACTTCACGGAAGGACACGGCAATGACTGACAATGCGTTTGACGCGGCAGGTTTTATTACGGTGAATCTCGATACCGGGTGTATCGATTCTCCGGCTCAAACCCCAATGGTAGTGGTTCCCAGAGAGGTCCTTGCGTCGTTGGCGCCGTCCGATGAATTTTTACGGGCTGCCAGAGAGTGGGGAAGTCGTCGAGGCGAAGTATTTGCACAATCGGTCAATCTTGCCGCCGAATCGTTGGATCTGTTCGCGCAGCACATTCAAGGGGAAATTGCGTTGATGGGGCTTGGGCGAGCATCTCTCGAAGTATATGGAGATGCCCTGTTGGTGAATATCGCCGTTACGGAATCAGCGAGCAATGTGATTGTCGAGATGCTGGTGCAATTTATATCCGGGTATTTTTCGGCACAGAGTGACAATGTTTTTACATCTACCATTTTGGAAAATGTCGATTCGCGTCTTCAGTTATTCGTAGGAAGCGTTGAAGCGGTGGCTGAAATGGATGCGCAGTTGCAGCAAGGGGTGTCCGTTTCAGAAGCGATTGCCGTGTTGCATAAGGAGGTTGCGTGATGGGGAGTCAAGTACAGCAACTTGAAGAATTATTGAGTAATGTACAGCGCAATCGTGCGCGGATGGAAGCACTGGGGCCTTCAGGACGTCGGCGCGCGGTAGCTGTGGCGCAGACAGCTGAAAACGAAGTGCTTGTCGGGACCGAAGAGGCTGTTGACGTTGAACCTGCCGCGGCTGAGATCGGCGAGGAACCTCCCGAGGAAGTGATTGATTTGGTGAATCCCACCCGAACAGCGGACATGGCAGCGGACATGGGGGATGAAACAGATTTCTCTGATGTGACGCCGGTTTCGAATGAACCGGCACCGGTGGCTCCCGATACATCATCGTTCGCGCCTGCATCAGCTGCGCCGCTGGAGGATGAAACCGATTTTTCAAGCGCATCTGTTCCATCGGTCGTGCCGTTGGCGCCGGATGATGTGGAGGAAATCGATGATGTGTCATCGTATGGTCGGGATGAACTCGCAGATGATGTTTCGCTGACGTCTGAGGTGGAGACATCAGTGACAACACCGATGACCGATGATACCCGCAATGAATTGGCGGATGAATTGGAGCCGGATACCGACGAAACAGAAACGGATGATGAGGAGGAGGCGGAAGAGCTGGAATTGGTGAATTCAGATATCGAAGATGCACCTGTTTCAGTGGCCGTCGCGCCGCCGATTGAGGAGGCTTCGGTTGCCATTTCCGATTATCCCTCGCAGGACAATCGCGACGTGTCGGTTTCGAAAGTCGAATTGACCAGCCGAACATTTGATACAACAGCGGTTGCGTCTGGATCGATTGTGGAAACTATCGGAGCGGTTGTTGAGAAATCATGGACGATCTCTGATGTATTGGCCCGTGCATGGAGACTAGGGAGCAAAGAGTAAGGCAAGATGGTACGCAGATTACTTCTTATTTCTGTAATATTTTTAATTTCATCATGTGGTAGTGGTCAAAATGTAAATACGTTTAACACTCGCGCGCTTGAAGAAAATAAAGCGATCGAAATTATTGCCAAAGTGCTGGCTGATCGTGGATATGAAGCCACGTCTGATCAGTTGGTATCTTTTTCGAATGACACACAAATCATCTGTGATATTCGGGTGAAGAATGAGGCCATGTCTATCGAGTATATCACAGCTCAGGACGAATCGGAAATGGGGGCGGTGCCGCCGGCATCGACAGGGTCTCGATTGTATGTTCTTCCGGCGACGGCAAAACTGGTCAAGGAAGGTGAAGGGGCAAGTTCGGAGTCCCTTTATGTGCTTTTGCTGGATGAAAAGCAGTATCAGTATCACTATAATCCCACTTCTGATCATCGCGCAGATGTGACCTATCACGAAGTGGAGAGTCGACTGACACGCGATTTGAACGATTTTATATCTTGGTACGAAAGTAAGCCCAGGTAAGCGAAATCGGCGGAGAAAATCATGTTACTAGTAGCGGATGTCGGAAATACCCACACAGTTCTAGGGTTGTATCAGGGAGAAGAATTGCAGTTCAAATGGAACGTCCAAACAACCAAGGAGCGCACCAGCGACGAATGGGGACTGACATTTCGATCTTTTTTTGAATTGGCTGGTTTGCATTTAAACGACGTGTCGGGTTTTGTCATGTGTTCTGTGGTTCCGCCGGCGGTGCATTCTTTGAAACACGGGGCGCGTACCTATCTGAAAACAGAACCGTTGATTGTCGGCCCCGGCGTGAAGACGGGCCTTTCCATTCGATATGATAACCCGAAAGAAGTGGGGGCAGATAGAGTGGTGAACGCCGTTGCGGGACGGGAGCGATTTCCTGGAGCATCTATTATTGTCGACTTCGGAACGGCGACCACGTTTGATTGTTTATCGAGCAAAGGTGAATATCTGGGAGGCATTATCTGCCCGGGAATCGGTATTGCTCTGGATGCGTTGGTCACTCGTGCCGCGAAACTCCCCAAGGTTGAGATTGCGCGACCGCCCTCGGTGATTGGCAAGACCACAGAACAGGCGATGCAGTCCGGCATTCTATTCGGCTATGCCGCCATGGTGGATGGACTCGTGGCCAGATTGGAAAAAGAGATGGAGCCGGATGTGAAAACAATCGCCACCGGAGGTCTCTCCGCGGTGATTGCCAAAGAAGCCCGTTCATTGATGTACCACGAGCCCAATCTTACCCTGGACGGACTTCGGCTTATCTACGAAAAGAATCGATAACGTTCATTTTTAATTTTGTTAAGAGAGTAAGCAGAGCGCCGGGCGAACCATATGTGCGCGTTCGCCCGAGCTCGGAATATGATTGGGAGATAACCGACTAGCCGGCCTGGAGTGCAACGCCCAGTTTTTTGCGAAGCTCGAACAGTTCGCTCGATACCATGAACAGGGAGAGTTCCTTAATGCGTTCGGCGCGCTCTTTTTCGTCCTGAACCTGCGATTCGATAATGCGCATGGCCACAGCCACATCACCGCACAAGAGCAGCCCTGCCCGGTCTCCGGTGTAATCCACTGATTTGGCCCAGCGTTTGGTGTTAACATCTGCGGCCTGGGAAACAAAGGACTGCACATATCCCTGTAATTTCTCTGATTCCTGAGGATTCAGCGCATTTCGGATAGGCGCGAGCTTTTCATTTACCCCGGAGATGAGATTGTTTGGTACCGGCAGCTGCGGAACGAATATTTTTACTGCGGCAAGCAGCCACGATGAAAGGTCCGTTCCGGATTTCAGAATCTGTTTCACAATCAAGCCGGGACGAAGCATGGTCAGCTGTTGTCCGAGTTTGAATGCCAACCCAAGGTAGTCTCGCATTTCTGCCGCATCGCCGCCGGCGATCATTACCGGCGGGATGGTCTCTACGATACCGAAGCCCTGCTGATTGGTTTGGTAGAACAGCGGCACAGGTGGAATGGCGGTAACCCCAACGCCGAAATTGGCGAGTTTGGAGAATTCGGACGGGTCCGTGGTCACATCTACTGCCATTGCAGGATCAAGACCGGTGGCATTCAGGGGTTTGCAGTATGCCTGTTGAATCGCCGGCAATATCACCGAATAAATGTTCGAGATGTCCAAGTTCATATCTTTGTGAATCAACAGTTTGGTCCATTTATCTTCACTTAGAGAATCTGAAATAGGCGGATAGCCTTCAGAAAGATAATCTTTGTAGTACTGACGTTCTTCGGGGCTTGCCTGATTCAGTAGCGATAGCATGGATGCCGCGCACCACGCCATATCGGGTTCCTGCGCCGCGGAGAAAATGCGATACAGCATGCGGTAGGAATCGGTGCGTTTCGGATTGGTGCGCAACAGTTTGTGGTGAACCGAGATGGCTTTATCTTTCACTTTTGTGTTCCAGCTGTACAGTTCAACCAGCTTTTCATCCCATTCAAGATTGCCCGGGTCGATTTTACTGAGCGTCTCGAACATCACGATGGCTTCAGATTCTCGATCGAGCTTGGTCATATACAAATCCGCGAGCGGTTTGAATACGGCAATGCGGTCTTCTTTGGTCGCATCTTTGGGCAGTGCCGCGATCAGGTTTTTGTATACCTTCTCCAGTCCTTCCCAGTCTTGTTTTTCGGTGAGTACCTGGATGAGCGCGTTGCGGGCATCTTCAAGGGATGGGTCATGCTCCAACGCTTTATTGAAATACTCAACAGCCTGGTCAAGTTGTCGCAGCTCCCGGCGGAATACTTTTGCCACAGTGAGGTAGTAGCGGGATTTCTGTGTATTGTCCTCGACCAAATCCGCGATTTGGAGAATCACCGACACCACGTCTTTGTATTTTTTGGCAGCGTAATGCATTTTCAGCAGCTCACCGAGAATGTCGCGATTTTTCGGGTCGGCTTTTAATGCATCATTGAGCATGGCAGAAGCGCCATCTGGATTGCGCAGTTTTTCGAACATCAAGGACGCGGTAACGCGTAAAATTTTAAACCAGCGTTCGTCCTGTGTATCCAGCGCTTCCAATACCTTCTGTCTGGATTCCACCGCGCCTCGGTAATCTTTGCGATGTTCGTGAACGTCTGCAAGCAGTATGCGCGCTTCAATATCTTCGGGGGCCATCACCGTTGCCTGTCGGGACAGTTTGGCCGCTTCGTCGAACATTTCACAACCGAACGCAGCGCGTCCGCGTTTCACAAAAAGCTCCACTTTCTCGTCGTTGTCCATCTCGGTGGTGAGTGCTTCGCTGTAGCGCTCATACTGCTCGTGTGCCAATTCCCACTCTTCCATCTCCAGCGCCACATCCCCCAGACGCTTCATCAGCGCAGGTTCGTTGGCCAATTCGGCGGCCTTTTTAAACAGTTCCAGCGCGCGTTCTTTGCGGTCAACATTTACGTATGCCTCACCGGCAAAGCTGTACAGTTCAAGCTGGCTTTCCTGTGGAAGCGATGCCGCACTGGGTATCCAGCGTTCATATATTTTTACCGCGTCTTCCCAGCGGCCCGCCTTTCGGTATAGCCCGGCCAGTTTATCACTTGCTGCAACATTGGAGCTGTCAATGGCTATGGCCTGTTCCAGATATTCGGTGGACAGGCGGTCGTCCTGAATGTTTTCAAAAGCGATTATTCCCATACGGGCGAAAATCGAAGCGCGTGCTTCGGAACCCTGCACCAGTTCAACCTTGGCTTTGTACAGTTCCAACGCACCTGCGTAGTCTCCTTTGGCAACCATGACTTCCGCATATTCGCTAATCACGTCGATATTCTGCGGTGCCAGGTCTTTCGCTTTGGCGAGAGTGGCTTCGGCTTTGATTACGCTTTGCATTTTAGTCAGTTGGAAACCGGCCAGCACAACCATCACATCCACTTTGGTTTCAATGTCTTCTGCGTCTGCAATCATCTTATGATAGGTTTTTTCAGCAGCGTCATATTCACCCAGTTCGATTTGTGACCGAACGATTTGAGACAGTACTGTGCCGCCGCCGCCGAGTTCGGCCAGTTCGTTCACCGCCTCTGTGGCCATCTGCGGGTCGTTCAATTTTTCTTTGATAACATCAACGCGTTCTTTGAGAATGTTTCGTTTTTCATCGTCGGATGTGGCCAGCTTGGCACGTTGATGCAACACCTCGGCCAGTCTGGCGTAGCTTTCCAACTTGCGTAAATAACGCGCCAGGTTTCCGAGCGCGGCGGCGTTTTCCGGGTCAAAAGAGACCACGCTTTCAAGGGCTTCCGCTGCTCTATCGAATTCTTTGAATTCTTCTTCATATATTTTCGCCAGCCGTTCCTGAAGTTGCATTTTCTGTTTGGCAGTTTCCGCTATGGTGAGTTGTTTTTCGAGCGCGACGCGAAGACCGGCGAAATCTTCGAGCATGCTGCACACGCGCTCCATGCCTTTTAGGGAATCCACGTGATTGAATTCCGCTGCAATTTTGTAGTGTTTCGCTGCCGATTTGGGGTCTTTGATGTGCAGTTCGTACAACTCGGCCAATTTGTAGCGTTGCTCCACCTGCTGTTCACCGTCGCCCAGGGAGGTGATGGATTCCTCCAGTATGGTGACCAGATTGGAGTAATCACCGGTCTGTTCGTAAATTTTGGTCAAGAGCGATGCGGCTTTGGTATTCCCCGGGTCGTCCTGAAGTACGCCCACGAGAATGTCGCGTGACGCTTGGGCTTCTCCCATCTTTTCGAAATACACCGCAGCGGTTTCGCACAGATATTTTCGTTTGTTCTCGGGAAGCGTTTCTGCTTCAGCACGCTGTGCCAGCACCTGTGCCAATTCCATCCACTGTTGCGCGTTTCTGTACAGCGAAACAATAGCATCCATCGCTTCTTCGTTTTTGGGGTCGTATTGAGCCACTTTCTGATAACAGGTCAGCGCTACTGCGGGTTGATTGAGCAGGTTCAAGTACCATGCACCCAGCTTCTGATAATAGAAGACGATCATGTCAACATTTCCGGTGGACTCCGCGGCCCCTGCGGTATTTCCGGCCGCATCAATCAGTTCCTGTACACGGCCTTCTTTCTGACCGATTTTTTCAAGTGATGAGATGATCTCCTTGTCGCCTTCGCCACCTGTCAAACACGCCAGATAATAATCGAACGCTTTGGCGGGCTCGCCGGCTTCGTTTTCGAGGGTCTGAGCAATATTCAGCAACATAGCAATTTTTTCATGCGGATCTGTGACGCTCTCCACCTTTGACCCGAGCATCTCCAGAACCATGTCGTAATTTCCACGTTTTTTCTGGAGTTCGACACGGGCATCAAAGATGGCCGGATCTGCCGGATTGGCCTGTGCCAATTGATCATACAGATTGGCGGCCATGTCGTAGTCACGTGCTTTCTTGAACGCGGTATCTGCAGCGACGCTGAGCAGATGGTACGACAGATTCGGGTCGGCCGACGTCGCAGATGCTTCTTCAAGCGCCTGAACCGCGGCGCCGTAGGCGTTGTATGCGTCTGCCGCTTCAAGCAGACTGTTCAGCGCTGAACCGTCTGCCGGGTTGGCCAACAACGCATTGTACTCGTTGGCGATGTCGTCCAATGTACCGGTCTGGGCCATTCTTGAGGCGTGATCTTCAATATCTGAGCGCGCCTCGTCGATAAGACGTCGAACCGCGGCAATATCTTTGGGGCGAGCAACCATTTCCTGGGCCATCAGTGTGTCCACTAAAGAGAGCACCTTGTCGGGGAGCAGTTCATCGGCCACATCTGCGAGGGACAGGTGGTTGCCGCTCAGGTGATTCGCGGCCACATCGATAGCTTTGCGACCGGAGAACGCTGATTTTCCGCTGATCAGATAAAACAGCGTGCACCCCAATGCGTACAAGTCAGAGGCGATGGTCGCGTCATCTCCCCGGAGCAATTCCGGGGCCATATATTGTGCGGTGGCGATGCCTTTGGTCCACGCGGCCGAGCCTGAAAACTTGTCGAAACCGGTTGCCAACACCGTAACTCCGGCCTTCTCCCCGGATTGATCCACCCAGAAATGCTCGGGGCGAATATCGCCGTGAAGCATTCCGTTTTCGTCCAACGTAACCAGAATTTTCAAAATGGACTCCACCACATCGAGTGCCGCGGACGGAGACAGCGGTGCCACGCTGTTCATGCGTTCGCCGGGAATCGGTTTGAAAATCAGATAGGGTCTACCGTCCGAGAAAGTGGAAATGACTTTCACATCGG
Source organism: Deltaproteobacteria bacterium (assembly GCA_016936575.1). GTDB lineage: Bacteria > Myxococcota_A > Polyangia > JAAYKL01 > JAAYKL01 > JAFGXQ01. The sequence goes on along the minus strand of JAFGXQ010000222.1, from coordinate 17,605 downwards.
GCAGAAAGTCGACGCCGACGGCGTTGAGGATACGAAATTGCATGACAAAGCGTTGCGCCACAGAAGGGTTGGTCACCTGGTGTCCATTGATGACCATCAGTGTGTACTGGTCGGACTCATCGGCTTCTGCTGTGCAATTGTACAGGCTGTACATATCATCGGTTTCGATTTTGTCGTTGACCGTGAAGCCTTCAACTTCGGCCCGATTCACTGCGGTTCCCGCCTGTGGTCCGGTATAAACATGTTTGAGGCGCGGGTCGATCATTCCCTTTTTTTCAAACTGAATGGCGTCCGCCAACGCCTCAACCCCATCTTGCTCGTCGCACCAATCAACCAGTTGTCGTACATAGACCGCCTTGTTTTCATTGGCGATATTGAGCTGTTCAGGGTCGATGGTAAGGTATGTCTGGCAAAATGTGGTGAGCGCACTTGTTGAAAATAGTCGTTCGAGCTCGCCTCTCAGAATGTTCGAAGAAGGTTTCATGTTTGTCTCCCGTAATAAATTGTCATCCTATTTCGCATACATATGCTTTAGAGATAATCTCTCAAAAAGTGCCGCAATTATATGGAACTTTTTTAGATTCGCATACCTCCGTTTTCACTTTTTTGTTCCGAAAAGGACGTTTCAAAACCGCATATGCTGTTGCCAAGATAACGGTTTTTTAGGAGTGGTGGATTAGTACAGCTTTTATACAACAAGGTGGAATACGTGGAGATTATTTAGACAAATTGATGCGGCGTCGAATTCGACTGAGGGGTTCTCCGCCCAGCTTTCCCGAAACGGACAGCCATTTCTGTGCCGCCTTCATCTCCACCCGGGTTCGTTCCATAAGCGCATCCGCCAGAACCAGCGCAAAGTCTCCGAGGTCTACCAGGTGCCGAAGCTGTATTACCTGTGACGCGATTTCAGTATTTTCCGGCAGGTCGGTCTGGTCCAGCATCTGCAACGCGTCCTTTAGTTTAACGATGGGGCGCTCCAATTGTTTTTTGGTGCGTTCCTTGAAAATTCGTTTCACCAGCGGCCACATTTCAGTTTCGGCACGGTAGTAGAAATAGCGACTCTGCTGCCTGGCGCCCCGGTGAATGATACCCACCTCCATCAATTCATTGAGTGCCATGCTGACTGCGCCGGTGCTCATCGACAGGGTGTCGGCGATATTTTCCGCGTTAAGCGGTGTGGCGGAAAGATACAGCAGCGCCCATATTCGACCAGATGCGGCTTTGAGTCCGACGGTTGAAAACAGTTCACCCACAGCCTCAGTGGCGAGAAGGACTGAACGTTTTATGGGGGTGGTGCTGTTCATCGATATTCAGCTTCCCGGTTCTGTCGACGGTTGTCAAGATTCGGCCGAATACAATCTCGTTGAAGTTGCGTTTTCCTTTGAATCATATGTAGTCAAATGCGTACATCTGATATAGAACATGCCGAAATTTTTTACTTAAAACGGAGTATGAGGTTGAATATGCAGAAATTTTGTAAACGAATCGCGGATGCTCACTGGTTTCAGAATTCCATCACCCTGGTGATTGTGCTCGCAGGTGTGCTGGTGGGTGTGGAGACATATCAGGAATTTGCCGCCCGTCATCACGGTGTCATCCATATTCTGGATCAGATTATCGTTTGGATTTTTGTGACGGAGGTGATCATAAAAATGGCTGCCGAAGGGAAGCAGTTTTACCGGTATTTTAAAGATCCGTGGAATGTATTCGATTTTATTATTGTCGCCGCCTGTTTCATGCCGGTGGATGCCCAGTATGTAATGGTACTGCGACTCGCTCGACTTCTTCGGGTGCTGAAGCTGGTCCGCGCACTGCCGAAGCTGCAGGTGTTGGTGGGGGCATTGCTGAAGTCCATTCCCTCAATGGCGTATGTGAGTTTGTTGTTGATGTTGCTTTTCTACGTGTACGCGGTGGCTGCCACATTCATGTTCGGGGCCAATGACCCGGTGCACTTCAAGACATTGCCGCTGTCGATGCTGTCGCTGTTTCGGGCGGTAACCCTCGAGGACTGGACCGACCTCATGTATATCAACCGCGACGGATGTGCAAACTACGGGTACGGCGGTATTGAGCACTTGTGCACATCATCAGAAGCGTTCCCCATTGGGTCGCCGTTCCTGTTTGTATCCATCGTGCTGCTCGGTACAATGATTATTCTGAACCTGTTCATCGGTGTTATTATGAGTGGAATGGAAGCGGCGCAGGAAGAAAACGCAATTGAAGAAAAGGCGCGTCGGTTGGCGGAAACCGGCGAAACAGAGGCGACTGTTTCAGAAGAAATTGACGAAGTGATTTCGCAACTGGCCAAAATGCAGCATGAACTGACCCTGTTGAAACACCGCACCAATCTACCCCGCGAAAAATAATATTCGCTTTATTTATTCAAAATAGATGTTGTCGACTTGAATGGAGATGTACTCGTTGTCGTACACGGTGTCGCCCAGGTCGTCCCAGGTCGGAAATGTCTGAAACGCGAGACCGGTGAATTTTGACAGAATGATTTCGAGCGCTTCCACATCGAGCGTGTCCCATCCCGCCCCGGTCGGCCAGGCGTCCTTGGCCCATTGCGGATATGCCAGTTTTGAAAGGTCGATGCGGTAGAATTCGGGCTCGGGGGTGAGGGCGAATTCCTTTGAAAAGGTTTGCCAAATATTGCCGTACAGGCTGTAGTTGTTGCTTCTGAATTCAATGCGCATCCGCGCGTCGACGTTTGATTTCGCACTGAACCACATATATGAATATTGGTTCAAATCCACTTCAACATCGGACCAATATTCCCACGCCGCATATTCTGCCCAGGTGCCGTCCGCCGGGACGAAATCGGCATTGAACAGCAAATCGCCGGTGCCGGATACGGGTGCTTCGCTATTCCAGCCGTGCGAGATGTCGGTTCCTACAGAATTGAATGAGGTGATATAGCTGTCTAGCGATGCGGCAACGGCATCGGCAAATTCAAAGTTATTGATTTCGTCCACGCGTAATCCGCCAATAGTCAGCGGGTCGTTCAACAGAGATTCATCAAGCGGTGTAGGAATGGTTTCATCCACCAACCCTTCGGCAAGATGTTGTTCGAAATCGTAAATGGCATCTTTGAGAATACCGCGAAACAGTTCCACATCGCTCTCCCATTGGGCCAAATCAAGCAGCGGATCGGCTGCAACCGAATCGCGAATCTGGTCGGCCCAGGCGGTGATTTTCGCATCCATCGATTCGAACGTGAGTACATCCGCGAGCAATTGATTTCCGATAACTGTGAAGCTGTCCCATTGGGTGGTGGCCAGCATGTCGACAAAGTGATCGCAACGGGGCGGGGTAACGCCTACATCGCTGGTGGTGCATACGGAGCGAGCCTCGCAGTTCAGAGGGGTTTCATTCCAGTCGGGAATCGGCGTTGCGTCACACCATGACTGAGGATCCATGAACAAATCGAACTCGCCCATTGTGTTGTCGAGGTCCCAGGGAATCAGATGAAATATGTTCTGCGTGCCGTTGTCATGATACCAATAGAAATTATGCGAGGTTTCTTCAGAATAAAATCCCATGATTCCATCCCAGTTTCGAGTGGCGCGATCGACGGCCAGATATCTCAACAGGTTGTCGAGAGAAAGCCAACTCGCCATATTGGTTTCAAAATCGGATGCGGTGCTTTGGGCGACTGCGTCTTTAAAATTTAAAAAATCAGAGACATCCGGGTTGTCTTCCGGGTTGTCGTTTGTCCTCAACTGGGCGAGCGCCCAGTCTTCATTCACACCGGCGCTGGGCCACAGCTCCTTGTACAGATTGCCGTCGTCTCCGTCGGGGAATCGAAAATGAGTGAAACGACCGTCCACTTGTTCGACAACAATTACCAACCCTACCAGTTCATCGTTGATATACAGGTTTGCGTGTGCGGTTCGCGGTGCCACAACCCCGAAGTCGTTGAACAGACTGTAGCTCAAGCGATCGCGAAGTTTGGTGTTGTCTCCCATCATGGCATGCAGGTTGATGCGCTTCAGACCAAAGAATCGCGCATCGTCATCGTACTCATCAAATTTGATTTTTGTGGATAGCCGGGCGCAGCCGCCTTCGTAGCTGCGAACCCCGCCGAATTCATCCCAGCAGTGGTGAAGACTCCATGCCCCTTTAAAGCGGAATCCCACCTGGTCAAACTGTTCGTCCACGCCGTCTCCAACCACATGCAGAGAAGCATTTCGGTATTCCTCGTCATTGCCGAATTCGTTCATTTGCTGCAGCAATGTGTCATCGATAGTGATTCGGTATTCAAGAACTTTATTTTGACTGAATACGGTGTCATTCTGGTATTCAACGGTGATATCACTCGAGTCCGAATCATCGGTGTCGTCGGTATCGGGCGGGGAAGTGGAGTCCGTCGAAGAATCGGTCTCGGTGTCGTCGGAGGAATCGGCATATTTTTTTTCGGCGCATCCACTGATCATCAGCAGCTGCCAGACAAATACCGTGAATAAGATACGTACGAAAGAATGGGGATGTCTCATGGGGGGGTCCTTTGGGTAGTCGACGACAGGTCGTCGGAGATAAAGTATAACCTCTGATAATGAGGTGGGTCAAATCGGTGAAAAAAGTTCACAATCAAAGGTTCCATATAGACAAACAATTGGGGGCGTGATAGTCGGCGGCGTTATGAGTGTGAAGCTTAAAAAAGAGATCTCCAAACGCAGAACGTTCGCGATTATCAGCCACCCGGATGCAGGGAAAACAACGATTACTGAAAAATTGCTGTTGTACGGCGGTGCAATTCAGACCGCCGGCGCAGTCAAATCCAAAAAGGCCGAACGAGCGGCCCGCAGTGATTTTATGGAAATGGAGCAGAAACGCGGCATTTCGGTATCTACGGCCGTGATGAGTTTTGAGTATGCGGAGAAGGCGATGAATTTGCTCGATACGCCGGGGCACAACGATTTTTCCGAGGATACCTATCGTACGCTTACCGCGGTGGACTCGGTGCTGATGGTGATTGACTCCACCAAGGGGGTGGAAACCCAGACCAAAAAACTGCTCGATGTATGCAAGTTGAAAAAGACCCCGGTCATCACCCTCATGAACAAGCTCGACCTGGAGGGCATGGAGCCGCTCGACCTGATTGACAATCTCGAAAAAGAGCTCGGTGTGGAATGTGTTCCCATGAACTGGCCCATCGGAAAAGGCAAAGAATTTAAAGGCGTGTATGACCTTCAGTCCGGGGAAGTGCATTTTTATCTGTCGAACCGTCAGGATAAAATGAACGATGTTCAATACATCGACCTGGATAGTGAAGATGCGGTGCGACTGGTGGGTGAATCTGAAATTGGAAAGCTGCGCGAAGAAATTGAGATGGTGCACGAGTTGACGCCCGAAATGGATATTGAAAGATTTGAGCGGGGCGAAATCACGCCGGTCTTTTTCGGCTCGGCGTTGAATAATTTCGGGGTGCAGACGGTGCTTGACGCGTTTGTACGCATTGCGCCGTCGCCCGGACCAAGGGAAGCCCTCTCGCGTGTGGTCATGCCGGACGAAGAGCAGTTTACGGGGTTTGTATTTAAGATTCAGGCCAACATGGATAAAAATCATCGGGACCGCATGGCGTTCATTCGCATTTGTTCCGGTGTGTTCAATCGAGGCATGACATTGCGCCATGTGCGCACGGGGAAAGATTCGTTTGTTCGTAACGCCATCACATTTCTGGCCCGAACCCGGAATTTGGTGGAAACCGCATATCCCGGAGATATTATTGGAATTCCGAACCATGGAACGATACGCATTGGTGATACCTTCAGTGAAGGGGAAGATGTGCAGATTACCGGTGTGCCCAATTTTGCCCCCGAGCTGTTTCGGCGGGCAAGATTGCGCGACCCCATGAAGGGAAAGGCGTTGGCCAAAGGGTTGTCTCAGGTGTGTGAAGAGGGAGCGGCGCAGCTGTTTCGGCCGCTAAGCGGTTCGGACTATATTATCGGTGCGCTCGGTGAATTGCAGTTTCAAGTGATTACCTCACGCCTCATGGTGGAATATCGGGTGGATGCCGATTTTGAATCCATACCCAGAAATGTGTGTCGCTGGGTAATTGCGGATGATGCCACCAAACAGCAGCTTATCAAATTGTACGAACGAGACCTTTTTTATGACAACAACCAGAATCTGTGCATTCTGTCGGACAACACCTTTCGCTGCAACCAAATCGCCGACAAATATCCGGATGTAAGACTCTCAAAAATTATGGAACAGCAGTAGCTGTCTGTTTGCACCTGCCGAACGGGTTGTCCTCACAAGGCAATCTGTCTACTATCCATTATTTCCACAAAATTGAATTTTTGATGTAGCTAAGCGTTTCTTTATGGCAGACTATATTTTCTACTAAAATTACAAAAAGGGGGCTTGTTATGAAAAGTGTTGCAGTTGATTCAACGTTGGCGGCGGTTTCGGTGTTTTTTGTTGCTATGGTGCTGTCAATTCAGGCGCGTGCCGGCTGGGTTTCGCCGTCTGATAAACAAGTGTGTCTGGAGCGGAGCGATTCCGATCAGATGCGTCTGGCGGAGCGCTGTTTGAGGACGGGGGAGGGCTTTTATTCCACTAAAGATGGGCCTGATAAGGTTGACAAGAAGCGTGGGCAGCAGGCGTACGATATTGCCTCCGACATTTTTCGCAAAGAGTGTAACAAGAACGGCACGCTGAAGGCCTGTTTGTTGCTTTCTCAACTGCTGACAAAGAAAGAGAACACCAAGAAAAACCCGAAAGAAGCCAAAAAGCTGGAGAAAAAACTGGATAAGGCACTACGTGACAATTGTTTTAAAAAGAAGGACGGCGCGGCGTGTTTTGTGCGGGCGCAAATGTTTGAAGAGGGAAAATGGGGGTCTGAAAAAGACGCTCAAAAAGCAAAAAAATTGTACAAGGTTGGCTGCAGCTTGAGAAATGGAGATGCTTGCGCGTACTTGCACGCTTATGTTGATGACAACAACAAGGTGTGGCTGCCTGAAGATATTAATCGTATGGCCAAGTCTCCTCATGAATGCTCCAGAAAATGTGCCGAGAGAAGGGCGAAATGCATGATCACGCCGCAGCCGATTGGGCAGGGCAGATGGGAGGAACTGCCTCCGCCTGAAGAGTGCATCGTCGGCGTTTCCACCTGCTTGGAAGAATGCAAACAGTGTAAGAAACAACCCATGGCCACATTCGAATTTAGTCAATCAGACCCTGGGAAGAATACACCGGAATGCAGTGTCTGTGATGTGGTGGGCGGGTATAGCGAAGAACGTCATGTCTGCGAAATGCTGCAGATGCAAAAGGACCGGGAATGCGGCGCCGTGAATATGAGTGTTTGTTATGACCAGGCGCGTGCCGAACGGTACGAATCAGATTATAAACGCAAAAAGCGGGAGTGTGACCGTGAGTTCAATTCGGACTTGAGTCGTTGCGAAAAACGAAAAAAATGGGAAGTACAGTTGTTGCAGGCAGCAGCAGGGGGAAATGCGGGAAAGGTGAAACAACTGTTAAAGGCATTGCAGAAGGACGGATATGCGCCTTTTGCGAACCCGGACTTTGAAACCCCGCTGATTCTGGCCGCTCGGAAAGGTCATCTGAAAGTGGTTGAGGCGTTACTCGATGCCGAAACAGACAAGCGTTGGAGTTCGCTTCACGCGGTCGACAAGTATGGCAAAACCGCGCTTGATTACGCATTAGAGAATAATCACACCGCCGTTATTGAGTTTCTGAAAAAAAAGGGCGCTAAAACTGCCGTTGAATATGGGCAGGTGAACCCCATGAATAAAGACACATTCGAACAGCCCGCTCAATAGCCTTTTCATCAATAGTGATTGTTTCCAGTAGAGCGTCTCAGTTTAGAGTATTCGCCACTTCGGGGAATTGTGCGGAGGTTTTTTTGTGGGAAAGTAAAATGGAACCTTGAGGATGGAATAGAAATTCTAATCGCTAGTTTGTATCGGTTCCTGTGTCTGTACCTGTATCAGTGTCACCGTCGGTATTGGTATCGGTATCCGTGCCGGTATCGGTGTCATCGGTATTGGTGTCGGTGTCGTCGGTGTTGGAATCGGTGCCGTCGACAATGTTCGTGTCTGTTCCGGTGTCGGTGTCCAGAATGAGCCATTCGGTATCGGCAAGTTTGTTCACGAAATCCCAGGTGGTTCCACCGTAGAATCCGACATGATCCAACCATACGTCAAAGTCTTTGGTGTTTCCCTTGATTGAGGGAGCAACCACTTTGATTTGCATATTGATAATCTGGTTGGGATTCATAACAACCGGTTTTCCCCATCCTTCTTGTACGAATTCATCCCAGGAGGCATGATATTCGCGCCATGCACCGTCCAGTTCGAAACGAACTTTGTGGAAGTCGTAGCATTTTTCTCCGCCTTCTTCATCGCACAGACCGCCGTCGAGAATGGGAGATGTTTCTGGGAGATTCAACGTTACTTCAATTGTTGCATTTCCTTTTGCCCACAAAACGACACCTTCCTGACCCATGTCAGCGAGGCAACGAGGCTCTTTGATTTTTGTTGTGCTGCTTTCCGGGGTTACCGACTGGTCGTCGAGTTTGTACATTTCATAGTAGTTGTCGTAATCGTAATTGTTGCTGGTATCGTCACCCGGATCCATCATGTAGATGCTACCACGGGTATAGACGCTGCCGTACACGCGATACAGACCTTCCTTGTCAGTCTCAAAACGATCGCGGAAGGGAACGCGTGCAACACAACAACAATCCATGTCTTCCTCTTCTGACATAGTGTTGCAGACATTTCCGCTTTCCAAACAGGCCTGATCGTCACTGGGATCGGTGTCATTGTAACAATGGTGGATTCTGCCGGCGAAGTCTGCGTCGTCCTGACAGGTCGAAGTCAATGCGTATTCATCACCCTCAACCGCAATGTTCAGGCGTCCGTCTGAAAATGTTGCCCAAAGCTCATCGTTGTCGTTGCGAACGTAGCGATTGCTATCATCGACTAAAGTGAGATAGGTGTAGTCAGAGAAATACGTACCAAACCCAAGCCCCTCACCGGCCGCAATACCGGTCATATGGAAGGCAACGTTGGGGCAGTCCGGATCTCCCACAGGGAGGTCGCTGTCCGGGTAGAATTGTGCGTTTGTAATACTGCTGTTGCACTCAAAACCGCTCATGATGGAGCAATATTGAGAACGATAATCGGGGGTATAAGGAACGCCGGTTTCGGGATCTTTACAATATTCTGATTCTTGAGCATGCGGTTGGATATATTCGAGGTCGGAGTTTGGATCATCGAAAATGTAATGATAGCCTCGTGGGGCAGATTCGCGCGCAACGCCTTCGGCGTTCCAGTGGTTATCCCCCTCGAAGTTTGTCATTAAATAGGTGATTGCGTACTTTGAATCGTGCTCTGTCGAATACGAATGATCCGGTTCCTTGGCGCAACTCGTGAGCATCGTCGGCACCAGGCACGTTGCAAGTAAAGCTAGAAATTTGTTTTTCGTCATCATAAACACCTCAATTTTAAAATTCGGTTTGCCCAACTCGTCGCCGAGTTTATTTAATCACTTTCATTTATGAAACTACAATCGCAATTGTAGAACATAAATAATGTCGTTTTTCAAGAAAACATTAGCTCAGTTATCTTATTCAGGTTCCGAAAAAAAAGTAACGGCCCCTTCCAAATAGTGTTGAATATTCAGTTTTCTTCGTAAACCCCCAATGCTGTTCGAAAAAATTGGTCGCCATGTAGAAGACCCAGGCTACCTGTTTTCACACTATCTTCATCGTATTGTGTGACCTCATCTGGTGTTTCGCCCGGACGCCATACGGCGACCGGAACCGGATCGCTGGCGTGCGCGCCGGTTTCCACGGGGGTGGGATGGTCTGGAAGAATGGCAAGTGTTGCATTTATGTTGTGTTTCACCAGACCTTCCATGATCGGTTTCACCAGTCGCGAATCTAAATATTCAATACATTTTATTTTCAGCGGTAGATTTTTTTCGTGCCCCGCTTCATCGGTCGCTTCCACGTGAACGTACACCACATCGTGTCGCTGAATCGCCTCAATAGCGGCAGCGGCTTTGCCTTCGTAGTTGGTGTCGTAAAGTCCGGTTGCACCTTCCACGACGATTTTTTCCATCCCCGCCAGTACTCCCAGTCCCTGGACGAGGTCCACTGCAGATATGACCGCACCGGTTTTGTTGTACAGCTGTTGAATGGTGTCCATCTTCGGGCGTGTTCCCGGGGACCACGTCCAGATGGAGTTCGCCGGGTCCTTACCTGCCGCGATGCGCGCAAGATTGACCGGGTGGTCCCGCAGAATTTTTTCGGCGGCAAGATGCAGCTCAACCAGCTTCGCGGCGGTTATTTCGGCAGCGGCCGTATTGGCTTTCGGATACAGTGATTTTGCATCTGTTCCGACAAAATCATGGGGGGGGGCACATGTAACATCGGCCGACGCCCAGCTTCCGAGTACCAATAAATGGCGATAGCTCACCCCCGGAAAGAAATTCAGCTCGGCATCGGCTCGGCTGGTGCCGAGTTCCGTCTGAAGCGCATGAATCAATTCGCTTGCTTCCGCGTTGGAAATGTGTCCGGCTGAGTGGTTTTTGATTTTTCCGTGTTCATCAACGGTTAACAGGTTGCAACGCATGGCGACATCGTCGTCACCAAGAGAGACTCCCATGCTGGCCGCTTCAAGCACGCCACGTCCCTTGAAGCAGATTCTGGGATCGTATCCCAGCACGGATAGATTCGCCACCGCAGAACCGTTTGACATTCCGTACGGTATGGTCGCGAACAAACCGGTTCGTCCGTTTCGTGCGATTTGGTCGATGTGCGGTTTACGAGCGACCATCAGCGGTGTTTTTCCATCCAGCGCTTCTACCGGGTGGTCACTCATTCCGTCTCCGAGTATTATTATAGTTTTCATTAACGGTACTTTCTCTCCAGATAAGATTTAAAGTCATCGTAATCCACGCGCATTTCGTCAAACGCTTCGGGTTTCTCCTCCAGACCCTCCAGGCAGGCCGGCACCGGGGGTTCGACACCGGTAATATTGCGAACTTCATCGGGAAATTTAGCCGGGTGGGCGGTTTCGAGAGAAATCATGGGCGTTTCGGTATGCTCCGGATGTACTTCCAGGTATTGATTTAATCCTGCGAATCCCACTGCGCCGTGGGGTTCCAGCAGAACACCGTGCTCCTTGTACGCTGCGTCAATGGTTTTGCGGGTCAAGTCATCGGAGATACTAACGGCAAAGAAGTCTTGCTTCAGCGCGGCCATATCAGGCTGCTTCAGCATTTGGCCGGTTTCGTCCAGATGTCCGCCGTACAAGTCGACCAGTCGGGCCAGATTGGAGGGATGCCCCACATTCATCGCGTTTGAAATGCATACTCGTGACGGTTCAATTTTCTGATACGAACCGCTCTCAATAAAAAGCGGTACCTCATCGTTCGCGTTGGTGGCAACAACAAATTTTTCAACAGGCAGTCCGCATTTGAAGGCCAGCACTGCCCCCATCAGATTGCCGAAATTACCGGACGGCACACAAATCAGTACTTTTTCGCCGTTGCCGATATCCGCGATCTGCGCTGCCGCATAGATATAGTAGACAGACTGGGGTAACAACCGCCCGATGTTAATGGAATTGGCGCTCGACAAGTTCAGGGCGGTCAAATCCGGGTCTGCAAAAGCGCGTTTCACCAGCGCCTGACAGTCATCGAATTTTCCGTCCACTGAAATCATCGCCACGTTGTCACCCAGAGTGGTCATCTGTTTGCGCTGACGGTCGGATACTTCGTCCCGCGGGAACAGCACCAGCACTTTTATTCCCGGCACACCGAGAAATGCGTGAGCCACTGCGGAACCGGTGTCTCCCGAAGTTGCCGTAAGAATCAGCAGTTCCCGGTTTTCTCTCGCGACCAGCCGACCGATGGCACGTCCCATAAAGCGGGCGGCGAAGTCTTTGAATGACGCGCTGGGCCCACGGTCGAGACGGAGAATATGTCGTCTGTCGGTGACGTGTTCAATCGGTATATCAAAGTCGTAGGCATCGGTGCAAATCGCCAACATTTCTTCCTCGGTAAATGTGTCGGCATAGCTGGAAAGCACTTTCGCGGCGAGTTCCGGATACGTCAATTGGGAAGCCGTGCGAAGAAACGCCTGCGACAGGTGGGGAAGATGTCTGGGAAGATACAACCCTTTGTCCGGCGCCTGACCCATCAGCAGGGCTTCGGCCAGGGTAACTTCCGGGGCGCTTTTATTTGTACTATAGAATTTCATGTTGACCTTTCGACATCTAATTTCGGCAACGGTGGCTCATTCAGCGCATTTTTAATACCGAATGTTGAAATTGGCTATACCCAGACTACGGTTGCAGAATTTTTTTTAGAGATTCGCTGTAATTTTTCTGAAAAACACCGACCTCCGTAAAAATTGCGGTCACCAAGGTATGGGGCGTGACGTCAAACGCCGGATTTTTCACCGGAACGCCGTCGGGCAGAATCTGTACGCCGTTGATGTGGGTTACCTCGTCTGCTTCTCGTTCCTCGATGGGAATCTGGTCTCCGGATGGACACGACATGTCGATGGTTGACACCGGCGCTGCAACGTAGAAGGGAACCCCTGCCGCGTCGGCGGCGAGCGCAACGCTGTATGTTCCGATTTTATTACAGACATCACCATTGGCCGCAATACGATCAGAGCCCACTACCACCGCGTCGATTTTTCCCGCTCTTAACAAAGACGCTGCTGCATTGTCGCTGATAACAGTCACATCAATACCGTCTTTTCTCAGTTCCCACGCGGTCAGTTTGGCCCCCTGCAATCGAGGTCGCGTTTCATCTGCCAATACGTGTATGGTTTTCCCTGCGGCAACAGCGGAGCGGAATACCCCCAACGCTGTTCCCCATCCGGCGGTGGCCAGAGCGCCCGCATTGCAATGGGTAAGCACGGTAGCGCCGTCCTTGATAAACTTCTCACCGAATTCGCCCATCTTTTTACATGCCGCGATATCTTCTTCTTTTATTCGTTCGGCCTCTTCAAGAACTTCCTGTGGCGCGGTGCCGTGGGTAGAAATCCTTTTTTTCATGCGCTCTATGGCCCAGAACAGATTTACCGCGGTGGGGCGCGTTGCAGCAAGCACATCACATAGTGCTAGTAGCCGTTCTTCGTTCCCATCCGCTTCTATCGCTGCCAGTGCAACGCCGAATGCGGCAGCAACGCCGATAGCCGGCGCTCCTCGTACAACCATTGTCTGAATGGCATCGGCGACTTCCTGCACCGTACTGTAACGATTGTATTTTTCTTCGTAAGGGAGGAGGCGCTGATCGAGCATAACGACCTGACGGTTTTTCCAATAGACAGTTTGAAACGAACTCTGCATCTGTTTTTCCTTACTGAACGGTTTCTGTTTCGCCGGCCAAGTGGTTTTCAATGGCTGTTTAATATATAAGTGTAAATTGGTAAACCTGTATCTTACTGAACAAACGATTGGTTATCGGGTCCCGTAGAATATTTGTGCAATACGGATTATGTGGCAGAAAAATTGAATTTTATTTTTGAGAAATGTACCCACATGGTCGCACCTCTGCGATAATAGAATGCGGCGCTCCAACAGTGCTGGAGGGAAATACAGCGGAGATGGAACGGAGATTACAGACGGATTTTCATATCCCATGGCGATGAAATGATACTTATTTGTCTTGTGGTTTTAAAGGCATTGTATTAATGTGATTCTAGTTGTAATACTGAATTTGTATACGATTAAATATGCGAACTGAATCTTTACAGAGTTTATTTTCCGTTTTGAACCTTCATTTGCTGGTTTTCGACGAAGACGGCAAGTGTCTTTTTTCGCGTTGGAACTACGGTGCACAGCTCGGTTCCCAGCCAGAGAAGTTTATCGATGTGATTGCCTGGCTCGGAGATACCCGTGATGCGTCGGAGCTGCGCGCGCTATATGAATCACGTACGATTTCAAGTTTTCAGTCGGACTTTTCTGTATCGAAGTCGCCCGGCACGCATCATTTCCGTCTGCAGATAGCATCGGTGGAGTGGGAAGGAACCCCTGCGGTGGCAGTTCAGGTAAGTGACATAACGGGCGAATATAAGTTGTTCAGAGAAATGGAGTTGCTTGAACGACAGGCATCTGCCGGGCAGATGGCTGCGGGGGTTGCTCACGAATTCAACAATATTTTGACGGCGATGATGGGGTGGACACAACTTGCCTCACGTACTGTGGATGGAAATGATACGGCGTTGATGGCGTTGTCAACCATTGATAACAATACCAAGCGAGCGCGAAGAATCGCCGCTGAATTATTGGAGATCACGTCTCCTTCAAAAACGATTGAAACACATTCGTTGTTTCTCGGCGATGTGGTGAAAGAGGCGTTGAAACTGCTGAACTGGGAATTGGCCAATCAGCAAATCAATGTGGTGGAAGAAATTTTCGAAACCAGCGCGAGCAAGGCCAATACCACTCGTTTGGTGCAGGTTTTTGTTAACGTGATCAAAAACGCGATGGACGCCATGTCAGTCCGCGGAACATTGGGCGTTCGTGTGATTCAAGTCAACGGGGCTGTGGTCGCGACCATTTCCGACACGGGTGAGGGCATTTCCGACGAGAATATTGAAAAAGTGTTTCGACCCTTTTTCACCACCAAGTCCCGAGATGACGACAGCCATGGGGGAAGTGGATTGGGAATGGCCATCTCCAAACGAATTGTTGAGGATTTCGGCGGCACCATTGCGATTTCGCGTGATACGAACAGCGGTATGGGAACGGTCGTTACGGTGACGCTGCCGGCTCACGAGGACGATCGTGAGTCTGTTCACGATGAACCACGAACCCCGTCTTCTTTTCCACCGGGTATTGCCGTGCTGGTGGTTGATGATGAACCCGATATCTGCGAAATGATTCGTATGGCTTTGAGTCTGCGTGGAGCGCATGTGGTCAGCGCCACCAACGGCGAAGATGCCGTGGCAATGTGTGAACGAGAATTATTCAATGCGGCCTTTCTCGATTTTTCTATGTCGGGGCTTTCCGGACATGAATTGAAAAATGCTATCAGCGTACTGCAGCCTACGTTGCCGATTGTATTTATGAGCGGTGTCGACATTCCATCGCTTGAAAATCAGGACGATTTTTTGAAGAAACCTTTCGACCTTCATGATATTCAATGCAAATTGCGCGAAATACTTGAGCGTTAGCACGTCATCCGTGTTTTGAAGAATACGAAACCAAACATTCTATGCAACGAGACCTTTTTTTCTTTTTCGTCGGGTTTGACAAAAGGTGCGATTGGCGTCTAGAAAGAACACACTCGTAACGCGGAGGTGACACTCTCAACTGCGTTTGAACAGATACCACGGGTGGCCCCCGACATGGTTTAAAGGAGCGAATATGGCTGAAAAATTATTGAACGTGACAGATAGCAATTTTATCGCAGAAGTGGAACAGTCGAGTCTACCGGTGCTGGTGGACTTCGGCGCAACCTGGTGTGCGCCGTGTAAGGCGCTAGGGGTTACGTTAGACGCGATGGTTGATGATTATGCCGGCCGAGCGAAGTTCTGTTATGTTGATATTCAACAGGCGCCGGGCGCAGCCGCCAAGTTTGGGATTCGTTCTGTTCCTACAGTGATTGTGTTTAAAAACGGCGCGCCTGCGGGGTCTTTAATGGGCGCGGTGGATCGCAATAAACTGGCTGATTTATTGAAAGCGGTTCTGTAGCCGGGGCGAAAAGTGTACGTTCTCCGAGATCGGAGTCAGGATATTTTCTTCATTGCATCTTCAAATATTTTTATGTTGGCCTCATCGTCCGGTGCGTCTTTTGCTTTCGCCGGACTCATCTTAGTCAACATTGCGAGTTTCATCTGAGCACTCAAGCCACCGTCAGCTTTGGCTTTTTCAAAATATGATTCTAGTTTTACACCCATGGTCATCAACCTCATTTCTCTTTGTTCATACCAAGTTCTTCTCTGAAAAAGTCTACTGCGGCAAGAACCGCTTTGAGGCTTTCGGCCAAATCGTATATTTCATCCCTGGTTCTGATTTCAGGAATTTCAACATCGACGTTGGCTTCGGAGATGATGTTGGCGACTCGAGTCAACTCGCGTATCGGACGACTGATTGTATTCGCTGCAATTATCCCGAGTATGATGACGAGAAGGATGGTTACAAGGGTGACAGCGAGAATAGTGTTTTCGGTTTGCATCCCTTCGGTTGACAGTTTGATGCGCGCGTTGGTGGCTGCGATTTTTTCTGATATTTTTTTCTCGGTACGTCGTGCCGTCTCGTAGAATTTGTCGGTGTTGACGGATAGCATTATTCCACCGAAGAAACCGCTGTCTTTGTATTCCTCGCTGTCGAATGCAATCGGAACGCTAATCGTCATTTTATTTCGTCCCTTCACGTCAACAGCTGATTTTACCAGTGTTTCCCCCTTTTGGATGGTTTGCTCGTAAATTTCTTTGTATGTTTCGCTTTTATCGAACTTGTTCAAGTTGAAAATGCCGCCCGGCGTGGCAACTGTGTTGCGGTGCTCCAGGGTTCCGTTTTCCAAATATCCGCGAATGTTGTTCGGTTTCGGGTGAACCAGCGTATCTCCCTTGTCGTCGTACATCAGAATGTAGTTGCCCTCGTAGGTTGTACTCACCACCGGAGACGAAAGGGCCGGGTCAACATGTTTGGTCCATTCCTGTATATGACGATAATCAAGGCTCAACACGACGATTCCCTTAAACACATCTTCTGTGTACACCGGCGCGGCAAAGCGAACATTGCCGGTTTTCATTACGTCTCTGCCCGGGACGATGTTCCATTCCTTGGTGTCTTCGGGCACGCTTTTTCGTGCTTCTTCTTCCGTCAGGTACCACGTGTTCAACCGTGACACGTAGACTTCTCCGGATTTCAACGCCTTGGCTTTTTCGAAATACGTTTCGGTTTTGAACGCCGTATTTTCCGGTTTTGATACATCGTTCAGTTCTGTCTGCACCTCACCGTTCACCACCTTGGCTATCTCCATCCCTGTTTCATCGATATAAGCGAGTTCAGCGTACAGCGGAATAGTCGCTCTTTCTTCCTTGGGGCTCGCATCAGTTCCGGTATTGAACCATATTTCAGATTGTTTGCTTTTACTGATGCCGAGAAGCGTCTGCTGTAGGGAATCCGGGGTCATTGAATTGACAGCGACCAGATTCGCCAGCGTTCGCGCGTCGGTTTTTCGTTCTTCCAGTGAATCCCGAATGTTTTTCGATAGCTGATTGGCGATTTTTAGAAAGGCATCTCCAACCAGTTCGGTAATCGCCGACGTGGTGTCGGCGACCGCCTCTGCACCGAGATTCTCGGCGTCTTTGGCCGCTCCATAGCCGATTTTTTTTGCATCCTGGAGGGAGATGATACCTACGATGATGAGAGGAATCATCCCCACTATCAGAAATGAAATCATCAGTTTTATGAGAATTGTTATTTTCATCGCTATTGCTTTCCGCTGGGGTTGAATGAATAAATATTGGCTCGAAAGGACGGGGTGTCAAAAAAAAGAGCGGGCAAGACAGGTAGTGCGGAAGATAAAGCCTGATCATCCATCACATCTTTTTATGTACAGAAAATTGGGGAAAAGCATCAATAATCCCCCTTAAAAAGGG